>DATEUF010000377.1:0-45267 GCA_035283325.1 Pyrinomonadaceae bacterium
CGAATTGCGGATTTCGGATTGCGAATTCAACCGGGGCTTAAAATCCGAAATCCGCAATTCGCAATCCGCAATTTCCTGACTTGACCCTTCCGCGCAACGTAATTAGGATGTTTTCGGATGAAGAGCAATCCTGTCAGCACACGAACCTCTGAAACTTCTTCGCAGCGGACGACGACGGAATCACCGTTTTCCTTGAAGCGGTTCTTCAGCCGCAACGGTCATAAAGATCCATTGGAAACTGAGACGCGCCCAAAGGGCCCTCCCAAGTCAGTAGTTCGAGAATATTTTGAATCGGCCGTCGTCACCGTAGTCATGGCCTTGTTTGGCATGACCTTCATCGTCCAGGCCGTGAAGGTTCCTACCGGCTCGATGCAAAACACGATTACCATCGGCGACCACTTACTCGTTAATAAGTTCATATTCGCGCCCGGTGAATCAGCGCTTTTCCTGCCGCAAAGAGAGATTCAGCGAGGCGATATAATCGTTTTCAAGTACCCTGGGAACAAATATGATCCCCGGCGGGATGAGCGCCCGGACAATAAACCGATCACCACCAACTATGTGAAACGAGTGATAGGAACTCCGGGAGATCACATTCGCATCGAGGGTTGGAATGTAATTGTGAATGGCCACGTGCTTCCAGAACACCGCATCGAAGCCAACGATCACAATGACAAGGCGCCGTTGGAGATCGTCAAAGACACGCCACCGAAGGACGGGGAAACGTATGATGTTTACTGGCGACCAGAACCGGAGGACACGGAATATCCCATCTTCAAGAATGAAGGAAAAGGTGGAGAACTCATAGTTCCAGCGGGCAAGTACTTTGTAATGGGTGACAATCGCGACAACAGTGAAGACAGCCGTTACTGGGGGTTCGTCCCTCGCGATCTGGTAATTGGCAGGGCGATGTTTGTCTACTGGTCGTATGACGAGAGCGCGCCATCGAGTGGAAACTTCCTGATCGATTTTTTTGCCAATACTCGTTGGGCCCGCACTGGAACTATGGTGAAATAGCTGCTGCTTCGATCTCCGTGGGTGGCACGAGGGAAAATGCCACCTATACGCTTCAACTGACCATCCGCTGAACAGCCCCACTTGTTTGCTTCGATTCTGGTTAGAAAGAAAGAAGAAGTGTATAAGCAGATTCTGGTGTTCATGGCCCTATTAGTATGCTCGAATGCGGTCCATGGGGCACACGCGCAAGATCCACTCCTCCACACTATGAATCTCTCCTTAACTGCTGAACAGGGATCGCAGTTCGCTCGTTTGGCACTCAAATGTATTAACAAGGAGTATCCGAATAAACCCGAACACGTGCTCAATGACCGGAATGACGTGCAGAGCATAAAAGCACTCCATCCGGCTTTTTATGGTTGTTATGACTGGCACTCGTCAGTGCACGGTCACTGGATGTTGATTCGGCTGTTGCGCTTGTTTCCGAATCTGCCCGAAGCGCCGGAGATTCGTGAACGAATCAGTGAGAATCTGACACGTGAAAACATTCGCGGGGAAGTCGTCTACTTAAAGCAAGCAAACCGCCAGTCGTTTGAGCGAACGTATGGTTGGGCATGGCTGTTGAAGTTGGCGGAAGAAGTTGATTCTTGGGAAGACCCAGATGCAAAAATATGGTCAAGCCACCTCCAACCGCTGATCAACGAGTTGGTCGAGAGGTATCTGAACTTCCTGCCCAAACAGAATTATCCTATTCGAACAGGAGTTCACCCGAACACGGCCTTTGGTCTGGCCTTCGCATTCGATTATGCGAAACTGGTAGGAAACAAGCAGCTCCGCGCGGTGATTGCCGAGCGTAGCAACACCTACTTTGGAAAGGACAGAAACTATCCTGCTGCGTGGGAGCCGGGAGGGGAAGACTTCTTTTCTCCCGCCCTGATGGAGGCCGATCTGATGAGGCGGGTACTCCAACCGGCTGAGTTTCGGCGCTGGTTCCATCTTTTCCTGCCCGGCCTCGCCCGGAATCCAAAGTCCTGGCAACCTGCCGTAGTCACTGATCGCAGCGACCCAAAGTTGGTGCACCTGGATGGATTGAATCTCAGCCGTGCCTGGTGCATGCGCAGCATTGCATCTGCTTTGCCGCGTAAGGATCCGGCCCGCAGGGTGCTGGCTGACGCAGCCGCGGCGCACGCCCGCGAAGCCCTGGCGCACGTAGCCAGCGGCGATTACGCCGGCGAGCACTGGCTGGCGTCATTTGCCGTCTACCTGCTCTCCACTCCTGAGCCTGATTAGCGTGCTTTGAAGAGCACACTCTCCCGAGCCGAAATCCTGGCTGCTCTGCAAAAATAGGTCAAAATCGCGCCACGCCCCATTTTCTGAACCTGTTCAAAAAATCCCTGACAGCGTCATTCCCGGTCGTGTATTCTGCGGCTGAGTTGAACGTGTTCAAAAACTAACGGAGGCTCGCTATGACAATCGGAATCGCCACTTACCTGATTTACTTGATTGGGATGGTTCTGCTAGTCCTGGGAGGCATGCACTTCTTCCGTTGAGAAAGAAAGCTTTGCACCTGATTGCAGAGTTGCGGGAGGGTTAATCGCATACGGAACTATCTCAACGCAGCCGAGCAAAGGTTCGCATTGCAGCCCTAGGCGTGATTGGCGTGAACAAGTCGCCGTAAACGGTCTGAAAAGAGCACGTCGATCTTATGTGGTTCGATCAGAGCCGTTACTTCTCCTGGGCCGAAGATGGGATGCAGCATCACTTGGCCAGCTCGATAACTGATCGTGCGATCGTATGGAGCTCCAACCGTCACAGCGCCTCTCGAAGATGTCGCTACACCGCTCTTGAAGGTTCCCACTGTTCCGCATTTGGCGCAACTCACGCGCAAAATCTTTCCGCGCTTGTTTAGCGACCTAATCACGTGGCCTCGCTCTTCGCCGCACGTCGTGCAGAGTTTTTCCACGCGGCCGCCCAGGATTGCGATCGGTTTTTCAGAGCTTTCAGTCGCAACCAGATTTTTCTTTATCATGAGCTTCCTTACTCTATTTGTACCGGTAGGTAATTCGTCCTCTTGTCAAGTCGTAGGGTGACATCTCGACGCTGACTCGGTCGCCAACCAAAATCCGGATGCGATTCGCGCGCATTTTGCCCGAGATCGCAGCCAGCACTACATGCTCGGAGTTATCGAGGCGGACCTTGAAGAAGGCGTTCGGCTGCTTGTCTATAATGATGCCCTCCGCCGGAATCAGATCGTCTCTTGCCAATCATTTTCTCCTTTGAATCAAATCGTAGTTGTCATTTCTGTGTTGTAGTTACCACCTTGGTTGGCGATTTCCGCCGCCAAAGTTTCCGCCACTGCGACCGCCGCCGCGATTGCCGCCATAACCGCCCCGACCGCCGCCACCGCCGCGATTTTCCCTCGGTTTAGCTTCGTTGACTGTGAGGCTGCGCCCGTTGATTTCCTTGCCATTGAATTGCGCAATCGCCGCATCAGCCTCTTCCTTGCTGGCCATTTCCACAAAGCCAAAGCCGCGTGAGCGTCCAGTGTCGCGATCTTCCACGACGCTTGCGGATTCAACCGTGCCCGCTTGGGCAAAGAGTTCCTGCAGATCCTGGCTGGAGGTCGCAAACGCGAGATTTCCTACGTAAAGTTTCATGGTCATAGATGCACCTTTCCCTCATGGGAATAAGAGAAGCTGCGAATCAGATTGGCTTCGGCGGTAACGGTATGCAGCGAAGAACCGGGTTCGGATGCTCTTAAAGAGCGCTTCTGAATTTGAAATCAGCCTGCTCTCGAACTATCCAAACGCCAGCGCTCATGGTTTATGCGCGGGGCGCATCACCGTAGATGCGCGAGAGAAGGAATTACATAAGCAACTATGCACTATAGGCGTGAAAGTATCAAGGCGCGGAGGTTCACGAAAAGACGCGAACGAACACGAACCAATAGCTTAGTGAGAGATGGCGAATGTAAATGTCAAATGGAAAATGAATTCTTCCTCTGGTATCTTTGCTACTTAAGCTCTAATAACACCTTGCTTAGGTCAAACTGGAATGTCAGCTACGGAGTCTGTTCCGGAAACAATCAAGCAATCACGCGAAGTATTGGATGCCTGGGTGCGAGAGGTTATCCAGTGGCATTTTGAACCTTCCACGGGCTGTCCCTTCTGGTTGGATTACGCAAAAACAGTTTCATGGGACCCGCGGCGCGAGATCCAAACTTACGACGATCTTGCTAAGTTCGGGTTTTTCCAGGATGAGTGGCTACGCGGCGGACCCGTCCGTCGTTGGGTGCCAAATGGTTATGCTGGCCGCCCCGTTTATACGTTTGAGACTGGTGGCAGTACGGGAGTTCCGAAATCCCGAATTAACATTGAGGATTTTCGTCTCGACTACGAAGCTTTCAGTGCGACTCTGCCGGATGAGTTTTTTCCGCCGGTCGCCGACTGGTTGTCGCTGGGCCCGACTGGCCCACGCCGTCTAAGGCTGGCGATCGAACACCTGGCCCAGTATCGCGGTGGCATCTGCTTTCTGATTGACCTTGATCCCCGTTGGGTAATCAAGCTACTAAAGACGGGTCAGGCGAAGATGGCAGAACAGTACAAGCAGCACGTGGTGGAGCAGGGGCTGACGCTACTGCGAGCCCACGACAATATCCACTGTTTGTTTACCACTCCAAAACTTTTGGAGGCACTGTGCGAAAAAGTCTCGCTGAAGAAGATGGGGATAACCGGTGTCTTTTGCGGCGGGACGGAGATGACACCACAGTTTCATCGCTTTGCGGTCGAGGAACTGCTCGAGGGTGCCTATTTTGCTCCCACCTACGGCAATACTCTGATGGGGCTGGCCGTGCACAAGCCCCGGCAACCCGAGGACAATTATGCAGTCATCTATTACCCGCCATCGCCGCGAGCAATGATTGAAGTGGTCGAGGCTGACAATCCAGAAAAAGTTGTTCCTTATGGCCAGACGGGACGGGTCCGTTTGACTACACTGACCAGGGAGTTTTTCATGCCCCGCTTTCTGGAGCGTGATGAGGCTGAACGAGAGCCGCCATGCGCACTCTACAATTGGGATGGTGTCCGTAACGTGCGACCATTCTCCCAGTTGCAAACCTCGGTGACTGAAGGAGTGTACTAATATGAATTGCGGATTTCGAATTGCGGATTGCGGATTTACACAATCCGAAATTCGCAATTCGCAATCCGCAATTCGCAATAGCTCATGATTCACATTCCTCTGATTCGCAAAGGTGACCCTTACACCAGTCTGGATATTGCGCGGTTGTTTCATCACCGGACGGGCGAGTTATTTGTTACTGTTAGCCAGGCCAACCCGGGGTTAATTCGCCGGGACCTGCTAAACCAGGAGCGCAGCCTAAAACGTCTGGCGCAACTATCCACGGGCGAACTCGTAGCAATGTGCTCGCGCGCCGCCGATCATTTTCTCAGCGATAGCCTTCCTCTCGGCGACCAACTCCAGAGCCCTGCCGATTATGTTGCCCAAGTCTCCGCTACGACGGGACTACCTTACACCCTCGTACGGCGCAATATGCTGAAGATTCGCAGTATGCTGGCGCAGATGGAACACGTACTCAGTGGGCTGACGCGTAATGTCAGTTGGGAAGTCCTCGACCGTGGCTGGGGCGACTTTGAGGGACACTCCTTAAGTTTCTTTCCACGTGGCGAGTCGCTGGGAGTGGTGTTGCCCAACAACTCTCCCGGCGTGCATTCCTTATGGATTCCGTCAATCCCTCTCAAAATTCCACTTGTGCTGAAACCTGGCAGTGCCGAACCGTGGACGCCTTACAGAATTGTGCAAGCCTTAATAAAGGCTGGCGTACCACCGGAATCTTTCAGCCTCTATTCGGCGGACCACGGGGGCGCCGCGGAGATTCTTCGTGGTTGTGGGCGCGGGATAATCTTCGGTGACGCCACGACAACAGGTGAATGGCAGAGTGATTCACGCATCGAAATTCACGGACCAGGTAATAGCAAGATCATCATTGGAGAAGACTGCATTGACAGTTGGGAAATGTATCTTGATGTAATGGTCGCATCGATAGTGGATAACGGAGGCCGCTCTTGCATCAATGCCTCCGGGATTTGGGTGCCTGCGCGAGCCCAGGAGATTAGTGAGGCTCTGGCGGAAAGATTGGCGGGCATTCTGCCGCGGGCCGCGGAAGATGAAGAAGCGCAAATTGCGCCGTTTACGGATCCCAGAGTGGCTGCGCGCATCAACGGTTTGATCGACGAGGGTCTTCGTGAACCCGGCGCACGGGATGTTACAGCTTTTTACCGTTCCGGCGACCGGTTGGTAATCTGGGAGGGATGCTCCTACCTGTTGCCCACGGTGGTGCATTGCTCTCCGGAGCACCCGCTCGCGAATAGGGAGTTTCTCTTTCCCTTTGCCAGCGTTGTAGAGATCAACACGGACCGGCTGCCGCAGGCGTTGGGCTCAAGTTTGGTAGTTACAGCTATTACCTCAGATCCTGAATCCATTCGGCGGCTCGTGGGGGCCTCAAACGTGGATCGTCTGAATATTGGGCCAGTGGCTACCAACCAGGTGAGTTGGGACCAGCCTCACGAAGGAAATCTCTTCGATCACCTCTACGCGCGACGCGCCTTTCAGCGAGCTCTCGCAGTCTGACGGTTCGCCATGAAGATTCTTTACCTGACAGGTGGAGCAGGCGAGATGTACTGCGGCAGTTGCCTGCGAGACAACGCCCTGGCGACGGAACTGATTTCGCGCGGTCACGACGTCACGCTGCTGCCTGTATACACTCCAACTCGCACTGACGAGCCCAACGTTAGTCAAAATAGAGTTTTTTTCGGTGGAATCAGCGTCTATCTGGAACAGTATGTGCCCCTGTTTCGCGCGACGCCACGCTGGCTTGACCGCCTGTGGGATTCGGGACCGTTGCTCAGATTGGCCGCCCATAGATCGATAAAGACCAGCCCAAAGCTGCTGGGCGAACTTACGGTTTCGATGCTGAAAGGTGAAGATGGCTTCCAACGTAAAGAGATCGCGAAATTGCTGGCCTGGCTTAAACAAGAGCGGGCGCCTGATGTTGTTAGCCTGCCATACTCCCTCTTAATTGCTTTGGCTAAACCAATCAAAAAAGCCTTGCGACGCCCGGTGTGCTGCACTTTGCAAGGTGAGGACCTGTTTTTGGAAGGCTTGCAAGAACCTTGTCGTGGTGAGGCGCTATCGCTCATTCGCGCCAATGTCCAACATGTGGACGCCTTCCTTGCAGTTAGTGATTACTATGCCAACTTCATGACCGATTACCTGGCGATTCCCCGAGCTAAGATTCGTGTCGTACCCCTCGGTATCAACTTTCAGGGTTATGAAACGCGTGTGCGCGAGCGATCACAGCCCTTCACTGTGGGATTTTTTGCCCGTATCGCGCCGGAAAAGGGATTGCATGTTCTG
This sequence comes from Pyrinomonadaceae bacterium, assembly GCA_035283325.1. Lineage (GTDB taxonomy): Bacteria > Acidobacteriota > Blastocatellia > Pyrinomonadales > Pyrinomonadaceae > PSRF01. The sequence continues at coordinate 7,393 of DATEUF010000377.1, forward strand.
ATTGAAGCCTACAAGCGTTTGCGCGATAAGGAAGTTCACGGCGCACGTCTGGAGGTTGCCGGTTATTTGGCCCCTGAACACAAAGGTTATCTGCAAGATTGCGAACGACGGTTGAAAGCTTATGGCCTGTCGCATGAGTACAGCTATCGCGGCGTGCTGGATCGCCAGGAGAAGATCGAGTTTCTGCAGAAGCTGGACGTACTTTCGGTGCCGGCAATTTATGAAGAACCTAAGGGGATGTTCCTGCTCGAAGCCATGGGCTGCGGCGTGCCGGTAGTACAACCGAAGCGCGGCGCTTTCCCCGAAATCATAGCGAAGACTGAGGGTGGGCTTCTCGTGGAGCGTGATCCCGAGAGTCTTGCGGCAGGCATCATGAAGCTTCATCGCGATCCTGAGCTGGCTACGACGCTCGGGCAGAACGCGTTCCGTAACGTGCGCCAACATTACAATGTTGCCAGGATGGCTGAACAAACGCTCGACCTTTACAAAAATCTCCTCGCCGAAGAGCCGCAGATAAGACTCGTTGCCGCCCGTCAGGCCGAATTAATATGATGAAGCGAAGGTGGGTCCATTGTTGAGGGTTGAGAATGTTTGCAAGGTCTATCCGACCCCGCGGGGCGTGCTGGAGATACTCGCCAACATCTCCCTTTCGCTATCTCGCGGAGATGCCGTCTCCATCATGGGACCATCGGGGAGTGGGAAGAGTACGCTCTTGTACATCATGGGAGCGCTCGAACCACCCAGCAAGGGTCGCGTTACGCTGGACGGTCAAAACCCGTTTGAGCTAAAGGATGGGGAGCTTGCCGCTTTCCGCAACCGCCAGATTGGTTTCATCTTTCAGGATCACTGTCTCTTGTCTCAATGCTCGGTGCTGGAGAACGTTTTAACTCCCACATTGGTTTCACCCCCCGATCCTGGCGGTGATCAGCGCGCTCGCGAACTGCTCGCCGAAGTTGGTCTAACGAATCGCCTGGATCATCGGCCCGCTGAACTTTCCGGAGGTGAGAAACAGCGCGTGGCGCTCGCGCGAGCGTTGATTATGAAGCCACAGCTTGTTTTGTGTGATGAGCCTACAGGAAATCTGGATCACAAGGCAGCTGACGTAGTCGCCGCCCTGCTGCTTAAGCTTCACCGTCAACAAGAAACGATACTGGTTGTTGTAACCCATAATCCGGTGCTGGCAGCTCAGTTTCCCCTGCGCTATGAGCTAGTTGATCACCACCTCCGACAGGTTTGATGCAAACCTTACAACTGTTAAATCGCAACCTCAGCTACTACTGGCGCAGCAATCTGGCTGTGCTGCTGGGAGTAGCGGCGGCTGTGTCGGTATTGGCCGGGGCCCTGCTCGTAGGTGATTCAGTGCGAGGTAGCTTGAGCGAACTGTTGCTTCAGCAGTTGGGTAACACGGATGAAGTGATCGCTGCTTCTAACTTTTTCCGTGAAGGGTTAGCGGAGGATATCCAGAAGGATGCCCAGTTCAGTGGCGCAGGCTATCGAGCGGCCGCTCCTCTAATCGCGCTCGATGGAAGTATAACGCACGAGGCGAGTGGCCGTTTCGGTTCTGGGATCAAAGTTTACGGAGTGGATGAACGGTTCTGGACATTTCATGCCCGCAGCAATCACGCGCCTCGCAATCGTGAGGCAAAGCTCAGTCCCGATCTGGCCCGAGAACTAAGCAGCCGTTCCGGAGATGCTCTACTGTTGCGCGTGCAAAAACCCTCGGAGGTTCCTATTGAATCTTTGCACAGCCGCAAGGATGACCTGGGCCGGACCCTTCGCTTGACCATGACGGAAACACTCTCTCCTGAGGTGATGGGCGAGTTTTCGATACAACCGCAGCAGAGCGCCACGCGTGCCGTGTTCGTCCCCTTGCGATTACTACAGCACGAGCTGGGGCAGGAGAATAAGGCAAATCTGATACTGGTTGCCAGCTCGTCACCTAAAGATCGTGAGTCGACGAGTCGCGTAGCGCGCAATGGATCCCTCCTCAGAATTTTAAGGGAGGCCGCTTCACTTGAAGACTTCGGTATCAAACTCCGCACGCTTGAACAACAGCAAAGCATCTCGCTGGAACACGCCAGCAAACTCCTGAGCGACACTTTTGTAGAAACAGCGCTTGCTGCCGCAAGTCGAACGTCTCTGCGGGCCACGAAAGTGCTCTCTTATCTGGCAAACAGTATAAGTTTTGGTGAACGCACGGTTCCTTATTCTGTGGTAACGGGTCTGGATCAAGAGACTTTTGATAAATTGAGAGTGCCTGAAGGGGAAAAGGGGGGAATAGAAAACAGCGAGCAAGTGGCGGCACCCATTGTCCTCAACGAATGGGCCGCGCGAGAACTTGGTGTGAAGCAAGACGATCCGATCTCGGTCGAATATTATTTTTGGCAGGAAGACGGGCGGCTCGAGACAAAGAACGCGCAGTTTCAACTGGCGGGCATTGTGCCCATCGCCGGGATCGCGGCTGATCGCGATCTCGTTCCCGAGTATCCCGGCATCACCGGCTCGCTGAACTTAGCTGATTGGGATCCACCATTTCCTGTAGATCTCGGCCGCATACGCCCGCAAGATGAGGACTACTGGCACGAGTACAGAACTACGCCAAAGGCTTTCATTCCACTTACGAAAGGTCAAGAACTCTGGCAATCACGCTTCGGTAAGGTGACTTCCATCAGGCTAACTTCGTCGCCCGAAATGCCGCTCGAGCAGGCGCGGGAGAGCTACAGCCGCCAATTAAAGACGTCGTTGAATCCCACGCAAATGGGTATCCAAATTATTCCTGTGCGAGAACAGGGCCTTCAGGCCTCGCAGGGGGCCACTGACTTCGGCGAGTATTTTCTTTACTTCAGTTTCTTTCTGGTTTGTTCGGCCCTACTTTTAACGGCACTTCTGTTCAAGCTGGGAATAGAGCAGCGCTTGCGGGAAATAGGTCTCTTGCAAGCAATCGGCTTTTCGGGATCGCAAGTGCGCAAGCTGTTTCTTCTGGAGGGGATGGTTCAGGCCTTTGCCGGCAGTGTAATTGGTTTGCTGGGCGCTGTTGTATACGGCTATCTAATGATGAAAGGCTTGAGCACATGGTGGATTGATGCGGTCGGAACCACGATGCTCAAGCTGCACATTACGCCACTCTCGTTGTTACTGGGAGCACTCGGTGGCGTGTTTGCGGCCTTGCTTTGCATCGTGTGGACGTTAAGGCAAGTGTCGAAAAACTCAACCCGCAGCCTCCTGGCGGGAAGTACTCTGGCCGATGCGATAGCAAGGACACGGGAGGAGGGGGAGCCGCGGAGACGGTTATTGACCGTATTCCGATTTGCGCATTTGTTTGCCCTTGCCGGCCTACTATTTTTGTTAGCTACATCGCTTCAACTGGTAGGGCGAGTGGCAGGCTTTTTTGCAGGCGGCACGATCCTGTTGATCGCTCTTCTATGTTATCAAGCGGCATGGTTGCGGCGGCGTCGCCGTGGGCCGATTTACAGCACCGATCGCTGGCCTATTTTGCATCTGGGCTTTAGAAACGCCGGCTACCGCCCGGGGCGCAGTGTGCTCTGCATTGCTTTGATTGCGGCTGCGGCCTTCATCATTGTGTCGGTTGGCGCCTTCCGACGCCGCGCCGAATCTGTGCTCGAGCGGAGGTCTGGTAGTGGTGGCTTTGCGCTGCTCGCCAGTTCCGTAGTACCTCTGGTCCATAACCCAAACACGAATAGTGGTCGCGAGGCTCTGACCCTGGATGACCAGCAACTTTCCAGTCTGTCGTTTGCACTGTTTCGCGTTCGGCCAGGTGACGATGCCAGTTGCCTCAATCTCTACCAGCCGCGTAATCCGAGAATTATCTCGCCGTCAGACGACTTTATCGCGTCAAATCGTTTCTCTTTCCAAAGCTCGCTTGCCAGCAGCGTTGAAGAGAAGCAAAACCCCTGGTTGTTACTCAATCGTGAATTCAACGACGGCGCTGTCCCGGTAATCGGTGACGCTAATTCATTGGCCTACGTATTGCACCTCAAGCTGGGCGAGGACGTGGTATTGGGCGGCGAGACCGGGCCAATCCGGTTGCGAGTAGTCGCCTCGCTCGCTGACAGTGTTTTCCAAAGCGAACTGATAATGACCGAACGGAACTTTTTGCGTCTCTTTCCTGAGCAGGAAGGTTTTCGCTTCTTTCTAATAGACACGCCTGCCAGTGCACAGGCGTCTGAGATTTCCGCTACCCTGGAGGAACGTTTGGCCGACTTTGGGTTTGATGTTGTCGATACAAATGAACGTCTGGCCAGCTACCATCGCGTCGAGAACACCTACATCTCAACGTTTCAACTCCTGGGTAGCCTGGGCCTCGTACTCGGAACGTTGGGTTTGGCAGCAGTCTTGACGCGCAATGTGCTGGAGCAACGGCGGGAGCTGGCTTTGCTTCGTGCGATTGGCTATAACTCCACTCATTTCCGGAGGATGGCGGTTGCAGAAAACGCTCTGTTGCTCGGCAGTGGGCTGCTTACTGGAATCATCTGTGCACTGTTGGCGATCGCTCCGGTGTTTCTTGGAAGGGGCAGCGAGTTACCCAAACTCTCGCTGGGGGTGTTGCTGCTTATGGTCTTGGCGTCGGGTCTGGTCTCTTCCATGCTTGCGACTCGCGCCGTCTTGCGTTCACCGTTGTTGGCCTCGCTGCGTGCGGAATAGAAAGGGAGGAACTCATGCGTAAGCTAAGTGCCGGCGCCCTGATCGTAATCATGCAGTTGGGCGCGACCGCTTTTGAGGAAAACTGGCCGCAGTGGCGGGGCCCTAATCTGAACGGCCTGAGCGGCGAGAAGAATCTTCCCTTGCGCTGGACCACAGAGGAAAACATCACGTGGAAACTGCCCCTGCCGAGTTGGAGTGGCTCAACACCGATTATCTGGCAGGATCGCATTTTTCTGAATGTAGCTGATGGAGGTGATCTCTATCTCTGGTGCGTCGATAGGAACAAGGGCGTGTTGATCTGGAAGAAGTTGCTCGGTGGTGGGAATGTCAAGAAGCGCAAGCAAAACATGTCATCACCTTCGCCAGTCACTGACGGACAAAGCGTCTATGTGATGACCGGCACGGGTATCCTCAAGGGCTTCGATTTCAATGGTCGAGAATTGTGGTCACGCGATATTCAGAAGGACTACGGAGAGTTTGGCTTAAACTGGGGCTATGCGTCCTCACCCCTGCTTCTTGAAGATTCACTATACGTTCAGGTCTTACATGGGATGAAGACTGACGCTCCTTCTTACTTGCTGCGGATCAATAGGAAAAGCGGAAAGACTCTCTGGCGTGTTGAGCGGCCCACGACCGCTATCCACGAATCTCCTGACTCTTACACCACGCCTGCGGTTCTCCGGCACGGCAAGACAGTCGAGCTGGTGATCACCGGGGGCGACTGCGTTACCGGGCACGATCTCGCGACCGGCAAAGAGCTTTGGCGAGCTAATGGATTGAATCCGGAGAACGACCCCTCCTATCGCATCGTCGCCTCGCCGGTGATCTTCGAAGACACGATCTATGCCCCCACTCGGGTGAAACCACTTCTGGTCCTACGGGCTGGTGGACGCGGCGACATCAGCAGGTCGCATTTCCTCTGGTCCACGGCAAATGGCCCTGACGTGCCTACGCCGGTAACTGATGGCAAGTATTTGTACATCGTCAACGACCGCGGCATTATGTGGTGCCTGGAAGCGAGAAGTGGTAAGGAAGTTTACGGTCCACAACGGATTAAGCCAGGAATCTATAGCGCCTCTCCGGTCCTGGGTGATGGCAAGATTTACGTCACCAATGAAGACGGGCTGACTACGGTCGTTAAGGCTGGTCCAGAGTTTGCGGTTCTGGCGGAGAATCCACTAAACGATTATTGCCTTAGTTCACCGGCCATCTCGGAGGGTCAAATCTTCATACGTACTGCAGCCAATCTTTTCTGCATTGGCAAGAACTCTAAGTCTGATTCGATGAAGTAGGTGCATCTCGTGAACAACACTCAAAGGAAATGGCAACTGCGATTTCTCATTGGCATTTTGGCGGCCTGCCTTGCCTCAACCCTGAACGGACAGGAAGCGCAACTAGGTAAAGTTGAATTTCCCACATCGGGAGGCGCAAAAGCCCAGCAATACTTCCTGCGTGGCTTAGCGGCGTTACATTCTTTCTGGTATGAGGAGGCGCTTGACGCATTTCGTGAAGCAAGCCGAATCGAACCAGACTTCATGATGGCGTACTGGGGCCAAGCCATGGCCCACAACCACCCGCTGTGGTCTGAACAGGATACTGCTGCGGGCCGGGAGGCAATTGCCAGGATCAAGGTGAGTTCAAAACTTAGCCCGCGAGAGAGAGAATATTTGAATGCCGTAAAACTCCTCTATGGCGAGGGGGACAAACATGTTCGGGACAGCGCCTATTCCACAGCCATGGAGAAGATTTACAGGGGCTATCCGGACGACCTGGATGGTGCAGCCTTTTATGCCTTATCGATGCTGGGCCTGGTCAACTCTGAGGAAAAGAGCTATCGCCTGCAGGCAAGAGCTGGAGCTATTGCCCTGGATGTTTATCAAAAGAATCCGAATCATCCGGGAGCAGCTCACTACATAATTCACGCATTTGACGATCCCGACCACGCCGTGCTGGCCTTACCCGCGGCTCGTCGATACGCCAGCATAGCGCCTGAAGCACATCATGCCCAACACATGCCTTCACACATCTTCCTGCAATTAGGTATGTGGCCCGAGGCGGCTGCGTCCAACAAGTCGGCGTGGGAGGCTTCGGAGTTGTGGATGAGGCGAAAGAACCTGGCAACAAGCGTGCGCGATTATCATAGTCTGCACTGGCTGCTCTACGTATATCTGCAACAGGGCCGCTATAACAAAGCCGAAGAATTGCTCACATTAATGAAGAAGACCATGTCCGAGTCGACTTACGATAACAAATTACGTCCCCGCTATTACGAGGGTATATACGCGAGTATGGCCGCAGCTTTCATTGTGGAAACTGAGCGCTGGGAACTGACTGGAAAATTGTTCTCTGATAAGCCATCACCTGAATCAACCATCTCCGCGCAGGCGGCGACGAGCGGGCACGGTCACGGTGGCGGTCAAAGGACGGCAGCGAGCGAATTAGCTACCGTCCGCTCATCAAACCCGGCCCAAAGAATTCCGTCCTTCATCCGCAGCATGTCGTGTGCTCTTGAAGGTTCTGATGATAAAGAATTAAAGCTGGTTGACGCGGAGGCTGCTTCCGGCCGCACTCCTCAAGAGACAATAGGTGAATTGGAAGTTGCTGCCGTCGTAGCGTCACGGAAGCACGATTATGAAAAGGCCGCGACACTAATGAAGAAGGCTACTATGTTGGAGGAAGAGACGGAGCCTCCGTCCGGGCCGCCTGGACTGATCAAGCCATCACATGAACTGTTTGGAGAGTTGATGCTGCAAGCCGGCAAGCCCGACGTCGCGAAGGATCACTTTAAGGTGACCCTACAGAGACAACCCAATCGTGCGCGTTCACTGTTGGGTGCAGCCCGCGCGGCAGCGCAAACGGGAGACCAACAGGCCGCTGCCGCCGCTTACTCCAGACTGTTGGAACAGTGGCAAGAGGCAGACGAAGGATTGCCCGAACTACGTGAAGCTCAAAATTACCTGAAGCAACTCAGACGTTAAACGGCGTTATCTTTTCTCTCTCACATCAAATGCGTAGATGGTATCCTGATCGCGCAGATACAACCGGCCACCTGCAACGACGGGATGAGTCCACGTTGGCAGGGAATCTTGTTGTATACGAAATCGTCCAGTTTCGCGATAACCTTCCGGCGTCGCTTCAACCAGGCCAACCACGCCATTCTCACTGAAGCAGTAGAGATGACCATCAGCATATACAAGCGAGCCTTTGCCGACGCTGCGATCGCGCCACGCGATCTCGCCCGTATCGAAACGCATGGCCATCAAGATGCTGCTTGAAAAACCGTAAAGGTAATCTCCGACCAGCACCGAACTACTGTGGTGGTTGCGCATCTCCTTGGTGAAATAGACCTCAGAGGCCTTGCCGTCAGCCTTGATCTCGACCAATCCGGCGCCAGTTCCGTAGTCGGAGGAGATGAAGACGCGATTGCCCTTTACGACCGGCGTCGCCACGTTGGCTACATCATTCGCCGGACGCGGATACTCCCATAAGAGTTTTCCATCATTCGGATCCAGTCCCAACGCCCGCTCTTGTGTAAAGAAAACTACCTGCATGTTCTTGCCAACGGTGACGGGAACTCCCGAGGAATAGCCAGCTTTATCGCTCTGACTTTTCCAAATTAGGGATCCATCCTTTTTGTTGAGGGCGACAATGGAAGCCCCGGCCGCGCCGGCGTTGACAAGCAATTTTTCCCCAATAACAAGCGGTGATTCGCTGATGCCCCAGCTTATGTTCTCACTGCCAAACTTCTTCAGTATGTTCATGGCCCACACGGTGCGACCCGTTTTCGCCTCGAGACAGGATAAATCTCCGTTGCCGCCGAGGGCATAGAGCTTGTCTCCGTCAACGGTGGGAGTGCCACGCGGGCCATCGCCCCGGCTGTCGCGGTAGGCGCCACCGTGGGCCACGGCCCACACTTCCTTACCTGTGGCCACGTCAAGAGCAATAACGAATTCCCGGTCACCGCGCAGTCCCATCGTAAACAACCTGCCATTGGAGATGGCCATCGAGGAGTAGCCACGACCGGCGCCCGAGGCCTTCCATACGAGCAGTGGTCCCTGGGTGGGCCACTGCTTTAGCAGCCCCGTTTCTTTGGAGATACCATCGCGATTCGGCCCGCGCCATTGGGGCCAGTCGCCTGCGGCCTGAGCGGCGGCCTGAGTACACAGGCACACAAGGATAATTGCGCCACTTGTTAGGACTTTGATGCTGTTCCTCATAGTCGTCTGTTCCTTTCGACGGGAGCCAGTTCCTTCGGGGAGAATAATGATTAACAATGCAGGTAGCCGAGACAAATTCTGCCGTTGCTCTTCGCCCTTCGCCCTTTCAGGACTGCGGCTTGAAATACAGGACCATACCAGCGCCCACCGCGGCTAATATGAAGCCGAGATACAGCAGCGGATTCGGCGCCGTCTTTGGTGGATGCAGCCACATTGAAAAGAAGACGTTCACTAATGGCGCGCCCGCAAAAACAAGAGGCATGACGTACGTTGGTAGACCGCCCGACTTAAAAGCGAAGATAATGCAGACAGCGCCGATGGCACCCAATGCTCCGCCGGCAACCGCCGCTAAAGAGCCCCTTGCGTTAAAACCATGCAACTCCCCCTGGTAGGACAGGTTGAGAACAGGAACCAGCACTCCAATCAGAAAGTAAGCTAAACCGACGCAAAGCAAGGCTCGCATTGGACTGCCGAGCGATACCTGCCCACGATGCAGTGCAGGACCATACAAGCCCCATGAAAGCGCCGCCCCTGCCGCGAAGAGGATCCAGAGCATTGAGAGACCTCCTGGCTAAATTTGATTAGCAATCGACAATCGCAATCGGCAATCCGCAAACCTCACACCCCTCAAAAAAAGACCCTCAGCCCCACCTGAATCTGTCTTGACGACGTTACCGTAGAACGAATGCGCCCAAAAGTCGGGAGCGGAGCTTCATTGTCAGCCGCTCCGGCAAAAGCCGTAAGCGCGGGTGGCGCAAAATTGGCGCGGTTGAAAACATTGAAGGCCTCAAGACGAATCTGCAGGTTGGCGGAGTCCCCGAAGAAGCTCAGTTTTGTTTTCTTCACTGCAGCGAGATCAAAGCTGCGAAGGTTTGGCCCAATGAACGCTCCTCGACCTGTGTTACCCAACGTGCCTGCCGAAGGTAAAACGAAGGCGGCCGGATCGAAGTATTGATCCGGTTGCCCAAGCACCGCAGTCTCGTAAGTGAAACCTGAAGCTATGGAGGCCCGATCGCGGCCAATGCCGGGACCAAGGGAAGGCTGCCACAGCGACCGGGACCGGTTGGCTTGTACAAAAACGGTGAGGGGGTTGCCGCTGCGAGCATTGCCAATTCCGGCCAGCTGCCAGCCATCAAGCAGGGTCTTGGCCGTACCGCTTAGATTCCGGGCGAAGGGTATTTCCCAAATGAAGTTGACCACCCAGTTGTGCTTCGCATGATAGTCTGCGGGGCCTTTATTGTATTGCAAGCCGGGAAACTCTGGGAAAGCTGTTGTGGTGCCGTTCGTGGCATCGGAAAAGAAGGTCGAGGCCTGTGTCGTATCGATGTTGCGTGAGAACGTATAAGACGACTGCACTGTGAACGCGCGAGAAAAGCGTTTTCTTAGTTCAAAAATCAACGCGTTATACCAGGAGTTTCCATCGCTGCTCTTCAATTCGATGGTTGAAAATGCTGTGTTCTGCCGCGGTGCTCCTACGGGAAAGAAAAGCGTGCCATCAGAACGGATGATTGGCACCGCAGTATTTACGTCGCTGCTTCGCAGTAAATGGATGCCACGCGAGCCCGCATAACCGAGTGTAGCTACGGTATCCCACGGCAGTTCATGCTGAAGACTCAGGTTATAGATATTTATATACGGGTTATCGAGATCGAACTGTACCGGGCGGATCGAATTTGCGAAAGCGCACGACAGTGGGGCCGATGGAAATGCCGGCTGGCACGGTGAAGTGGCCGTGAAGCCGATGGCGATACGTGGCGTCGCAGGCGGGTTGGTTACTGTAACAATCAGATTCTGCTGATTATTGGTGTTGAAGTAGATGCCATAACCGCCGCGCACGCTGGTTTTTCCGTCGCCAAGAACGTCCCAGGCGAAACCCACCCGGGGACTTAGATTTTTGTGGGTGGGATTGCGGTATAGAGGACCGATAGTGGGAGCCCGATCGCTCAGCGATGGCAAAGCCGAATCGCGACCGTAGATGTCTACCGGAAGAGTTGCGGTTTCGTAGCCTAATCCGCCGTTTAGAGTGAGTCGCGGATGCACGCGAAAAGCATCTTGCACGTACCCCGCAAACAGAGTGAAGCGCCAATAGCGATCGAGTGCGCCGTTGGGAGTCAGTCCCAAGAAACTCTGCGGCCTATTGAGAAGGAAGTTTCCGAGGTTGGCGAAGGTCCAGATGCCGAGCGAAAACGTGGGGTTCACCATGTTGTCCTGGTAGTGTTCGACGACACCACCGGCCTTTAGAAGGTGGCGCCCGCGTGTGTGGACCACTCCGTGTTCCAGGCCGAAGAGATTCTGGGTGAGCTTTACGTTGACTGAAGTTTGCGGGCCAAAGCGAGGAATACCGCCGATGTCGATGTTGCCAAGAGACTCGCGTCCTGGGATAAACGGCTGAAGAGCATGTGTAGTGTTGGCATCCACATCCTGGCCAATGCGCGTACGACCAAAGTTGAAACGAAGTGTATGGATTGTTTGGGCACTCTGAATAAACCGGTGTTCTGCTGTGAAGAATTGATTACGTGAGCGAAACGAGCGGGGGAATTGCGGAAAGTCGGTTGGCAGTTTTTGATCGGCGTCGCCGAAAGTGTAACGTGCAAAAGACTGATGACGAAGACTCCAATTGTGATCAACCCGACCCTGGAAAAAGTTTTCGGCGATCTGGCGATCGAAACCGAAGGTGTACTCCGCGAGTCCGCCTCCCAGATTACTGCCATTGGGGAGCGGAAACTCATCCAGGTAAGGCCTGACTGCGTCACTAACTATCGCGGCGCGTGCAGCCAAGTCGGGTACAATCGTCCTGATCGTTTGGCCCAGGTTTTCGCGTAACGATTCGTAGCCGGCAAAGAAAAAGGTCTTACCTTGCTTAAGAGGCCCTCCCAAACTACCGCCAAATTGATTTCGCCTAAATTCCGGTTTTCGCGCACCATCGAAAAAGTTTCGCGCATCGAGGTTGTCGTTGCGGTGAAAGAGATACAGGCTGCCATGGTAATCGTTGCCGCCAGACTTACTCACGACGTTAATCTGGCCCCCGGAGTTACGGCCAAATTCGGCGCTGTATGAATTGGCTTCCACGCGAAATTCTCTGATGGCTTCAACACCCAGGACCGTACTGGCCGCACTCCCCGCGGGACCATTGGTGAAATCGTTTTGTGGGGTACCATCCAGCAGGTATACATTTGAGCGCGGATCCTGTCCGTTAATGCTCATCGCCAGCCCGTGGGCGACTACCGACCCACCGTCACGATGTGAATAGCCAATCACGCCTGGCTGCAACAGCGCGAGATCCGTATAGTTACGTCCGTTTAATGGCAGTTCGCGGATGGCTTGCTCGTTCACTAGATAACTGAGCTCCGGCGTTTGCGTATTTACCAGGGTTTCGTCGCTATTGATGTTTACATCGGCTGAGATGCCGCTCACTTTCATGACCAATGACACGGCGGCGGTTTCGTTGACCGTTAGCGGTACATCCGGAAAAACCAGGGGGTCGAAACCAGTCATGGTAGCGCGCAATTCGTAGACGCCGACCGGCAGGGCAGGAAAGACGAACCTTCCGTCCGCTTCGCTCGTAGTATTACGCGTTAGTCCAGTGTCTATTTGTCTCGCAGTTAAGGCGACACCGACCAGCGCGGCACCCTGGCTATCCTTTACATCGCCGGTGATATTACTGGTTGTTTGCGGAAACGCATCATTTGTAAACAGAAATATCAGGCAAATCGTGGACAAAACTGTTAGTCGAGGCCTTGGCATGAGCCTGCGCAGAAAATTCATAATGGGGCTTTGACGTGTGGGCATTCACCACTTAATACTGTGCATCTTAGGGATCAGTTTCAGACTTTTTACCGAAAAGTGCATTCACAAGCAAGCGCAGCCGCTTTGTATCCGACGATGAGATGATCTCAGCCCTGGAACAGATGGTTCCGGAAAACTGTAATTGTCTACGAGATTTCCTTTAGGAGAAGATCCTTTGAGACGAGGCATTGTTAAGATTCCAGTCCTGGCGCTGGTCCTGTTTTTTTTCATCTCACTGCATGCTCAAACACACCGCGCGTCACTGCGCGGGACTATTTACGACCCTAACCATTCTGTAATACCGGGAGTGAGCATTAACCTGACTAGTCAGGAAACGCTGGAAACGCGAACCGTCACCAGTGGGGCGCAAGGCGAGTATGCTATTTCCTCCCTACTGCCCGGCGAATATCTCCTGGAAGTTAACGCTCCAAACTTTCCCAAGCAAATGTTCAGGGTTACGGTGCTTGTCAATCAGGAGCGGCGGGTTGACTTGACTTTAGAACTAAGCGCCAACGAAACGGTAGACGTTGATTTCAGTAAAGACGCGTTAATAAGAAACGAGTCGGCCGCGATAGGGACGGTTATTGAGAACCGGCAGGTCACAACCCTGCCTCTGGACGGAAGAAACTTTTACGAACTCAGTTTGCTGGTGCCCGGCGCCGCCCCTCCGGCTCCGGGATCCGCAGGTTCCGTGCGAGGTGATTTCGCCTTCAGCGTGAATGGCGCACGTGAAGATGGCAACAATTTCCTGCTGGATGGTGTTTACAACGTTGACCCCAAGCTCAATACCTTTGCTGTGCGGCCTCCGGTGGACGCAATACGAGAATTTGAGATTGCGACCAGCACCTACGATGCGGCGTTCGGCCGCAATGGTGGCGCCCAGATAAATGTGGCGCTCAAATCTGGCAGCAATGACTTTCACGGTTCGCTTTACGAATTTCATCGCAACGCCGCGTTTGACGCCCGCAACTTTTTCGCGCCTGCAGGGGAGCCGGCGCCGAAATATCTGCGTAACCAGTTTGGGTTTTCTGCTGGAGGTCCAATTCTGAAGCAGCGCACGTTTTTCTTTGCGGACTACGAAGGGACGCGGGCGCGGGAGGGATTGACACGCGTGACAAATGTTCCAACCGCCGCTGAGCGGTCTGGAGATTTTTCTACCGGCGCGCTTGGGTTTCCCCGTGACCCTTTCACAGGCGAGTTGTTTGCGGGCGGAGTTATTTCCACTCAGTTCATCCATCCGGTAGGTCGCGCGATCGCTTCACTCTACCCACTTCCAAATCGGCTGGCTGCTTCTGCTAACTTTGTCTCCTCTCCCATTCAACGAGACGACAATGATCATTTGGATGGGCGATTGGATCAGCTTGTCAGCGATTCTCTCAGCTTCGTTTTTCGCTACAGTTTTGGCGACCGTAGATTTTTTGAGCCTTTTGCAGGGCCCAGCCTTAGCGCTGTGCCGGGCTATGGAAATGAAGTGCCACGGCGCAGCCAAAACGCAATGGCCGGACTGACACAGGTCTTTTCACCCAACCTTGTAAACGACGTGCGCTTGGCATTTAGCCGCGTCTCGACTGCAGTCAAGCAGGAAAATCAGGGCACGAGTATCAATTGGGCAGTGGGCTTACCGGAGCTTTCTCAAGACCAGCGCGATTTTGGGCTGAGCTTCATTACGATTACCGGATTTTCGCCGTTAGGCCACGAGAGTAACAATCCGCAGAACACGGTGACGAATACTTTTCAACTCCTCGATACGGCCAGCTATTCTTATGGCCGGCATTTGTTCAAGTTGGGTGCAGATCTCCGCGCGGTCCAGCAGAACGGATTTCGTGACGTGCAAGCTCGCGGCCTTCTTAACTTCTCGCCATTCGCCTACACTGGCGTTGCACTCGCCGATCTTTTGCTCGGACTGCCGCTGGTTACGGGCGGCGCGCGCGTAGACAATGCGCAGCACCTACGTGCCGAAAGTTATCACTTCTTTATCAACGATAGTTTTCGCTGGCGTCAAAACCTGACCCTGTCTGCAGGATTGCGCTATGAGTACAACTCACCTGCGGTAGACGCCGGGGATCGGGCGAATCTCTACGATCCAGCAACGCAATCGCTGGTGCAAGCAGGAACGAGCGGCGTCCCTCGTGGCGGCTATGAGTCTGACAAGAACAACTTCGCCCCGCGATTTGGTTTGGCGTGGACCCTGGGGCAGGAGGGACGAACTGTATTGCGAGCCGGCTACGGGGTTTATTACGATACGTCTCCGTTGGCTCCCGGCGAGGCCCTCTATTTCAACAAGCCCTATTTTGATTTCAACCTATTCTTTCCATTACCAGGTCTGCCCCTGACGCTGAGCGATCCATTCCCCTCGTTCTTCCCTTTTCCACTTCCTGACTCGGCTCAGGCAATCCAGCGCGATCCCCTCACACCATACATGCAGCACTGGAACGTGAATGTTCAGCAGCAACTCGGTCGGAGTCGCGTATTGGAACTGGCCTACGTCGGATCAAAGGGGACGAAGCTGCTATCAGCACGCGACCTCAATCAGCCGCAGCCCAGTGCGTTGCCGCCGGGCCTGCCCTTTGTTCCGCGACCTGTACCTCAGTTTGACGAAATCAACACAATCGAGTCGCGCGCGAGTTCTCACTATCACAGCCTACAAGCGCGATTCCAACAGCGACTCGCGGCGGGACTCTCAATGCTCTGCTCCTATACCTGGTCGAAGTCAATTGATGATGCGTCGAATTTCTTTCCCAGCGCCGGGGATCCAAATTACCCGCAGAATAGCTACGATCTCCGGGCCGAGCGTGGCCGCTCCAACTTCGATCTCCGGCACCGACTGTCAGTTAGCTATGTATACGACCTGCCTTTCGGGCGTGGCAGGAGATTTGAGGGCAATGGTAGTTTGGGACCGCTATTGTCCGGTTGGCAGACGGCAGCCATCATAACCTTGCAAACCGGACGACCCTTCACTGTTGCTTTGGTTCGCGAATTGGACAACAGTGGTACCGGCATCTCAGCGCTGGGATTTGGCGCCAATGACCGTCCCAACGTTATCAGAGATCCAACGCTTACAGAGCGTACTCCTGAACAATGGTTTGATCCGAGTGCATTTGCATTTCCTGCGCGCGGCACCTTTGGTAATGCCGGCAGAAACATCGTTACAGGCCCGGGATACCAGAATATAAACGTATCGCTGATCAAGAACACTGCCCTCTCTGAGACGTTGAATTTGCAGTTTCGGGCGGAAGCTTTCAACCTGTTCAATCATCCAAACTTCAATCTGCCTGACAACTTCCTAGGGTCCCCGACATTCGGCCAGATTACTTCGGCGCACGAACCGCGTCACATCCAGTTTGGTCTGAAACTACTCTTCTGATTGCCTAGCATGAGAGTCGGCGTGATGTTTTGTTCCTGGTTAAGGACGATTCTGTTTTCGATTTTCCTTCTGGCGACGGTGACCGTAACAGCGGCAGACTGGCCACAATGGCGAGGCCCTAACCGCGACGGGAAGGTGGCTGATGAAAGAGTGCCCACAACCTGGCCCAAGGCTTTAAAAGAGGAGTGGAAAGTAACAGTCGGTATTGGCCATTCGTCGCCGGTCGTGGCTAACCAGAGAATCTATGTCTTTGCACGCCAGGGTGAAGAGGAGGTTTTGCTCTGTCTTGATGCCATCTCCGGAAGAGAGCTATGGCGATCACGGCAAGCAATCGCCTATGAGATGAATCCGGCAGCGCGCGAACATGGTAAGGGTCCAAAGTCTACACCTCTTGTCACCCAGGACAACGTCTATACTTTGGGTATTACCGGCATACTCTCGTGTCTCGATGCAAAGACCGGAACAGTTAAGTGGCGACGCGAGTTCTCTCAGCAGTATCCAGCGACCTCGCCGCTGTATGGTACGGCGATGTCTCCTCTAATCGACGGTGACCTGATCATTGTGCACGTCGGCGGTCATGACAAAGGAGCTCTCACGGCCTTTAATGCTGAAACAGGAGCGGTTAAATGGGCCAATGAGATTGATGGACCGGCCTATTCTTCCCCAATCGTGACGACTCTGGCTGGGATAAAACAGGTAGTCACCGTCACGCAAAAGAATTTCGTCGGCGTCGAGGCGGCGACTGGGCAATTGTTGTGGAGGATGCCGGCAAAAACCTCCTACGACACTAACTCAGTGACTCCGCTCGTTTACAAAGACACGCTTATATTGAGCACTGAAGAACAGGGGTTGATAGCAATCCGCCTGGTTAAAAATGGCTCCCAACTCGTTCCGCAACAGGTCTGGAGCAACAAAGAGATTGAGTTATATCTAAATACGCCGGTGGTTCAAGACAATATGCTCTTTGGTTTTTCAGTGCGTCAACGCGGTCAGTTCTTTTCAGTTGATGCCGATACCGGCAAGATCATTTGGCGCAGCCAGGGAAGGTCGGGCGAAAACGCTGCGATCTTGAACCTCGGAGGCAAGGCATTGTTGCTGCTGACCAACGACGCCAACCTGATTGTGCAGCCTGTGGCCGCCACCAGTTTTGTGCCTGTAGCTCAGTACACTGTTGCCACGAGCCCAACCTGGGCCCATCCAGTCTTCTTAGGCAATCGAATTCTGGTCAAGGATGAGACAACGCTGGCGTCACTAAGGATTTCGTAGTTCTACGATTTACAAACTCCTTGGAGCAGTACGGTGAATCGTCACCGTCTTCCATATGAGGCGTTTCTACCCAAAAGTGGTGACAAGTCAGCGTACTCCCAAGGAGTTGAGCATCTAAAGGAGTTCTGAAATGAAAACCAGAGTGTTACTCGCTAGTATCGCTATTTCTGCTTTTATTGGTATTGCCCACGCGGGTCAGGGACCGAGCTTTAGCGGGGACTGGACCATGGACACCGACCGCAGCTTTGGGTTACCGCCTAACATGCGTCAGGTTATGAAGGTGGTCCAAACGGGCGAGCAGATTGAGCTGGAAACGAAACTCATAACTGCCGAAAATGAAAACACGATCAAGGATCGTTACGTAATTGACGGTAGTGAACATGAGTTTACACCGCAGGGTCCTAAGGGTCCGCTACCGGGTAAGGGCAAACGGGCGGCGAAATGGCTCCCGAACGGCAAGGGAATCGTCATTGAGGAAGAGACTACAACCGACACGCCAAACGGTCCGGTGACCAGCCATTTGACGCGCAAATGGACGCTTTCCAGTAGTGGCGAGTTGGTGATTGATATGTATATCGATGGCCCCAATGGTTCCTATGAGACAAAGCGGATCTTTAAAAAGACCTAGGAGCAAATTGGTTCTGAGTAATCTGCGGAATCTGCGGATCATTGCGCCGCGATATTGAAGGCAGCCATCTCGTTAGCATTACGCACCAGGAGGCGCCCTCCGGCAATCGCCGGATAATTCCAGGTCTTGCCCTCTAATGCAGAAAAACGAGCAATCTCCGAGTGCTGCTGTGGAGTGGCCCGCACGAGAACCAGTTCCCCGGAGTCAGTCATTACAATGAGGTGCCCACTGGCCAGTAGCACCTGTCCGTAGCCATACCGGCCGCCCTTCCACTTCCGTTCGCCAGTATTCACGTCGACACAAGTAAGTATCCCTTCGTCCAAGCCGTACACAAATCCCTGATAGAGGACAGAACTGTTGAACTTGTTCTTCATGTTGATGTTTTCCCAGGCTGTCCGCGCCGAAAAACTGCCACCGCTGTTGGCAATCTCAATAAGGGCCGCACCCTTGCCGTAGCCCGACGAGATAAAAAAGCGATTGTTGTCGACGATGACTGGCTGCGAAACGTTGATGCCCATATCGGTTTCCCAGGGATGGCTCCAAAGCAACGCACCATTTTCGGGGGCCAGGCCGAAAATACGCGCCGCAGTGACAATCAAGATCTGCCGGCGGCCCGCCAGGGTCACAAGCATAGGTGAAACGTATGCAGCCCGATCGTTTTGTCCCTTCCAGACTGGCGCACCAGTGGCTTTGTTATAGGCCACCACGGAATTGTTGGAGCCACCTCCCGGAACTACGATTACCTTATCGTCTACGATGAGTGGGGATGCCGCCATAGCCCAGGGAAGGTTTTGCGCGCGTGTATCTCTGAGAATGTTCTTACCCCAAAGTACAGCTCCGCTTTGGGCGTCCAGGCAGCGCAACTCGCCAGTGGCGCCCAGAGCATAAAGCCGACCCTGGTCCCACGTCGGAGTGGACCTTGGTCCATCACCAGTGGAATCCGTGTATTCAGCATTCCAGGCCTGGGTCCAGAGTTCCCGGCCGGTGGCAACGTCGTAGGCGGCGACCACTTCCTGTTGGCGTCGCTGTTCCAGGGTAAAGGCGCGTCCGTCGGCGATGACGAACGAGGCATAGCCAAGCCCCACGGGTTGCTTCCAGAGCATTGGAAGTCCTTGCGCCGGCCATCTGGTAGCTACTTCCATCTCTTCATAACGGCCATCGCGGTTCGGTCCGCGAAAGTTTGTCCAATAGTTCTTTGTGGCATGAGCCGTGGAAGCTTCTGTACTAGTTGCAGCATTGCCTGGCTGAGCATTTGTTGGTTGGGATTCAGTTGCTGCTGGAGTCGGAGTGGGATTGGCGGTAATGATTTCGCTGTTTC
Source organism: Pyrinomonadaceae bacterium (assembly GCA_035283325.1). GTDB lineage: Bacteria > Acidobacteriota > Blastocatellia > Pyrinomonadales > Pyrinomonadaceae > PSRF01. The sequence goes on from DATEUF010000377.1 coordinate 26,634, forward strand.
CATTACCTGCTTGCGCGTGTTGTTGTGCGCGATGTTCTTCAAGTGCGGAGTAGTGAGCCTCATTGACTCCGGATTTTCGCCACGCGGTGAAGAGGTAAAAATAGCCTGCTCCAAGGGCAACAATCGCCACCGTGCCCAGGATCTTCATTCGCGCAGGCGTATTTCGGCGCAACCAGAGAAGCAGCAGGCCGGCGGGAGGAAGGATCACGGATGTTGCGATCATACCTGTCAGAGAGCGATACCAGGGACTTGATTGTAGTGGCTCAAACATCTTTTTTCCTCCTTACCCGTCAGCACCCCATTTTAACTCTACAGATTGGAACGAACTCCAAATACGGATTGTTCTCAATTACCTATACAGTAAAGATTTTTTTCGCCGCGTATGAAGATCCTACCATCAGCGACGGCTGGTGAAGCGTACACCGGTTCGCCAACTGAATTTGTTCCTATTACTTCATGTTTGGGACCGGCCTTAATGATAAAGGTGTCCCCATCTTCGCTTGTCAAAAGAATCTTGCCATCAAACGCTATAGGCGATGCAGTAAAGGTGGCGGGAATGGGTACTCTGCCGCCCTCGTACTTTACCTCTCCGGTCTTGGAATCAAGACAAGTAAGGATTCCCCGATCCGTCGTCAGGTAGAGGTAATCACCATAAAGAATTGGTGAGGGCACGTAGGCTGTCCCTTTTACGTATTTCCAGGCCACAGCGTCTCCTAGATCACCGGCGCCACCCAGAGGTATGGCCATCGCGATCTTGGCTGGAAAGCCGGCGGAGATGAAAACCATCTCGTAATTGGCAACTGGGGAGGGAATCGCGTTGCTCTCCACCCCTTTGTGGCGCCATAACTCTTTGCCAGTGGCTGGGTCATAAGCCACGACGCTTTCCGTACCACTGGTGACCAGCTCAATCCGCTTCGCCGTCCGCACCAGGATGGGAGTAGACCAGCTAACCTGCACCTTGCGCGGCGTTTTCCAGACTTCCTTTCCGGTTTGCTTATCCAGCGCGACAATGAACGACCCGGCACCATTCTCTTCATCACACTGTACGATTACGATGTTCTCATAAAGAATTGGCGAGGTGCCCGTGCCCATGCCCACTGTTCCCAGTTTGCCCAGATCGGCTTTCCATGACAGCTTTCCCTTTATGTCAAATGCAAACAGGCCTTCAGTGCCAAAGAAGGCATAGACGTGTTTTCCGTCAGTCGTGGGCGTGGAAGCGGCATAAGAGGCTTTTCGGTGACGATTGTCATACGGTGTACCCTCAAAAGCTGTCTGTTCCCAGAGAACCCTGCCAGTTTCCCGATCCAGACAGAGCACTTTGAAAGTGTGTTTGTGGTCGGCTCCAACACTGTCAGGATGGAGGAACTCTTTGTCGCCATCCATATGTTTGACGGCCTTTGCTCCCGGAACAACGGGGCCCTCGATTGCGGTGGTGAGAAAAATTCTATTACCCCACACTATAGGCGATGAGTGGCCACGGCCGGAGATCGGAGTTTTCCACTTGATGTTTTTCGCGGGCCCCCACTCTATGGGAAGATTTTTCTCACCGGAAACTCCTTGCCCCGACGGACCGCGCCATTGGGGCCAGTTTGCAGCGCTAACTCTGGCCAGAACTCCGGGAAAGATAGCCGTGATCGCGACAAGACAGAGAATAAAGCTACCGGCTAGCGCGAAGCGGGGGCAAAGGTTTTTCATGTTTTACAAAATTCCTTTCTCAACGGATGTGTACTGATAACGCAAGCCCGTCAGCTTGTGCGCGCTACAGTTTACAGCTTACGCGAAAACGGGTTCTTGAGCATGCGCAACTAACAGTTTGCTTTACGCAAGCCGTCAGCTTGCGCGTGGAAGCTTGTCGATGGAAAATAAGAGCGATTGTCTGCAACGCATCTCTACGTATTAAACATCTCTAGAGTTGCGCATCTTGTGCGGCTTCTTTATATCTTTTCAAACACCTCTGATTCAAGAGGCTGGATGGAAATCCAAAATGACTAACCTGCTTTCCATTTTTCTGAATGCGCTGTTCTTGCTCTTCTTTCCGGGTCCGGCCGCAGGAAGTGATTGGGCCGACTGGCGCGGCCCGGCGCGAGACGGTATTTCGCTGGAGAAGAATCTACCTACCCACTGGTCGCCAGCTGGGGAAAACCTGGCCTGGAAAGCTCCCTACGGTGGACGGTCAGCGCCAATTGTCCTTGGGGATCGAGTCTATCTGCAAAACTCTGTAGGTGCAGGCGAAACTCTGCAAGAACGACTGATGTGTTTCGATGCTCACACCGGAAAGGTGTTGTGGGAACATCGTTTTAACGTCTATCTCAGCGACGTGCCGCCACATCGCGTCGGGTGGGCCTCGCCCGTGGGTGATCCGGTGACCGGAAAAGTTTATGCCCTGGGTGTTGGCGGCACATTACTTGGTTTGACTCGCGACGGAAAAGTTATGTGGGAGCGCTCGTTGGGAGAGGACTTTGGATTACTAACAACGCACGGCGGCCGCACTGTTTCGCCGGTTATTGATGGCGACCTCTTAATCATCAGCGGGGTAACGTTTATGTGGGGGCAACATGGTCGCGGCGCCCATCGTTTCATGGCTTTCGACAAGAAAACAGGGGAGTGCATATGGGTAAGCGCGCCAGGCGGACGCCCCTACGATACAACATATGCCCCGCCAATCATTGCCAATATCAACGGCGTACGGCTGCTTATTCAGGGATCAAGTGATGGCGTGGTCCATGCCATCAAACCGCAGACCGGAGAGCCTGTCTGGAAATATGAGATCAGTAAGCGGGGCATCAACACTGGGGTGGTTGTTCACGGAAGTACTGCCATTCTCACACACAGCGAAGAGAATCTGGACTCTAGTGAGATGGGTATGATCGTCGCCATTGACGCCAGTGGAAGGGGCGAGATCAAGAAAGAGCAGATTAAGTGGCGAACCTATGGTTGGCAGGGTGGGTTCTCATCCCCGGTACTCGATGGAGATCGATTCTATCAAATTGACAATGGCGCAAACATCGGAGCCTTTGATGTTAATACCGGAAAGCAACTATGGTTGGTCAATCTGGGAACAATTCAAAAGGCTTCTCCGGTACTGGCAGATGGTAAGCTCTACGTAGGAACCGAGAACGGAAAATTCTTCATCCTTAAACCCAGCGCGACGGGCGCCGAGATTCTAGATCAGGATCAACTAGGAACAGCGGAAAGGCCAGAGGTAATTATTGGCTCTGCTGCCGTTTCAAATGGGCGGGTCTTTGTGGTTACTGATTCTAATCTCTATTGCGTGGGCAAGAGAGCAACAAAAAATGTTTCCGGGGAGGTTTTACATCCGGAAAACGCTCCGGCTGATGCCGTTGCCACACATGTGCAGGTGATACCTACAGAGCTAATACTAAAACCCGGAGACAAAGCAAACTTTCGCGTGCGACTCTTCGATGAACAGGGACGATTTATTCGCGAAGAGCAATCAGCTGTGTGGTCATTGGATGGGCTCAAAGGCAGTGTCACGAACGGTGGGTTTGTTGCTGCAAACGACGTTGGCGCGCAAGCTGGCCTGGTCAAAGCTGCGGTGGGAGGAATTAACGGCGCCGCGGCCGTGCGTATTTTTCCGGTGCTACCATGGAACGATACCTTCGAGGCCCTGGCAATAAACGCGCTACCACCCGCCTGGGTAAACACTACGATGAAGTTTGTCGTTCGCGAGTTCGAAGAGAATAAGGTATTGGTGAAGACCACGGAAGGTTCGTCGCTCTTGAGTCGCGCTCGCGCTTACATGGGACCGTCGAATCTATCCGATTACACCGTGGAGGCAGACGTCAGGGCAACTCAGAAGCGGCGACAACAAGGAGATGCGGGTATCATCGCGCAGCGTTATGTACTAACGCTCTTCGGTAATAGTCAATCCCTTCACATCGAGCCGTGGCAGCCCGAAACAGCTCGTAGTGTAAGAATTCCTTTCTCCTGGAAGCCTGACGTTTGGTATCACTTGAAGCTAAGGGTGGAGAATCTTGCGGACGGCAAGGTCAGGGCGAGAGGCAAGGTATGGCCTACTGGCGAAACGGAGCCCGCCGCGTGGATGCTGGAACGGATTGATCCGATTCCCAATCGACAGGGCGCCCCGGGAATTTTTGGTAACGCGCTTGCGGAAATTTATTTCGATAATCTGAAAGTGTATACGAACCAATGAGTAGAACAATGAAGCAGTTTGGAGTTTGGAGCCTGGGCTCTGGAGTCAAGGGCCGTCGCCGCGTGCTTGTAACAATTATTTTAGGCGTCGGGTTTTCCGGGCTCTGTTTTTTGTCTTCTGTCGCGCCCGTGCCTATTGCAGCCGCTTCTGATCCGAGCAGCGGAGACTGGCCCATGTGGGGCGGAACTCCCGACCGCAACATGATCTCCAATATGAAAGGCCTGCCCACATCGTGGAATGTTAAGGAAAAGAAGAACGTCAAATGGGTTGCGCAACTAGGATCACAGACCTACGGCAATGCTGTCGTGTCGGGAGGCATGCTCTTTTTGGGCACAAATAATGAAGGTTTGCGAGATCCGAAAATTACAGGTGACAAGGGCGTGCTGATGGCCTTTCGTGAATCTGACGGCGAGTTTATGTGGCAGATGACCCATGACAAGCTAGCGGCAGGCAGAGTAAACGATTGGCCCTATCAAGGCATAGCTTCCTCCCCTCTGGTGGAAGGTGAACGTGTCTATTACGTCTCCAATCGAGCTGAATTGATGTGTCTGGATACGGCAGGGTTTCGCGACAAGGAGAACGACGGACCGGTAACGGACGAGAAGTTGACAGGTGATTCCAATGCCGACGTGGTTTGGCGCTTCGACATGATTGAACAGGTTGGGTCGTTACCTCACAATCTGGCCAATTCCTCGCCAGTCTCCTATGGCGATCTGATCTTTGTTAGCACGTCAAATGGTCAAGATGAGAGCCATGTGAACATTCCTTCCCCGAAAGCACCCGCCATCATCGCTGTCAATAAGAAAACGGGAAAACTCGCGTGGGAGGATAATTCTGTCGAAGATCGGATCTTGCACGGTCAATGGAGCTCGCCAACTGTAGGGACGATCGGTGGTGTCGTGCAGGTTGTGCACGGGCAGGGTGACGGATGGATTCGCGGCTATGAGGTCCTCACGGGGAAGAAGCTGTGGGAATTTGATACCAATCCAAAGGATTCCGTTTGGCCGAAAACCCGAAACGAACTGATCAGCACGCCGGTAATCTATGAAAATAAGGTCTACATTGCCAATGGGCAGGATCCCGAACACGGAGAGGGTGTGGGTCACATGTACTGCATTGATGCCACCTTGCGAGGGGACATCACAAAAACCGGCCTGGTATGGCACTACGACAAGATTCGACGTTCAATTTCGACGCCAGCGATTAAAGACGGTGTTGTTTATGAGCCGGATTTCTCCGGATTTCTGCACGCGTTGGATGCGAAGACCGGTCAGGTTTACTGGACTCATGATCTGTATGCTGCCATTTGGGGTTCGCCGCTTCTGGTTGACGGCAAGATATACCTGGGCGATGAAGACGGTGATGTCTTGATTATGCAGGAAGGGAAAACGAAGAAGGTCATTGGCGAAATCAATATGGGTAGCTCGGTTTACTCCACTCCTGTGCCGGCGAACGGTGTGCTGTACATCTCCAACCGTAATCAGCTCTTTGCGCTGGCAACATCAGTCGCGGCAACAGCGAATGCTCAAAGCAGTTCACATCCTCAGAGCATGACCGTTGATCATCCACAATGAAATCCTTCGATTTCGAGTGCCGCACTCGCGTGATCTTTGGCGCCGGCACGATCGAACGCCTCGGTGATTTGGCGTGCGAGCTGGGCTTTCGGCGGACGCTCCTCGTTGCTGATCCCGGACTCGCGGCTTCGGGGCACGTTGATGAAGCCCTGCTGCCACTGCGGCAAAAGGGAGTCGACGTCGTGCGTTTTCACGATTTCATGGTAAATCCAGATTCCGCAATGGTAGAAGCGGGGAGAATTCTGGCGGCGCCACTGGGCATCGATTCAATCATCGCTCTAGGGGGTGGCAGCTCGCTGGATTGCGCCAAAGCAATCAACCTGGTTCTTACAAATGGTGGCGAGATACAAAACTATGCCGGCAATCACGAGGCGAGCCGGCCGCTGTTACCGATGATTGGTATCCCAACCACCGCGGGCACCGGTAGTGAAGCACAGACCTATGCGTTGATCTCTGATGCGCGGACTCATAAGAAGATGGCGTGTGGTGATCCGAAGTTAGCTTTCCGCGTTGCCGTCCTGGATCCCGCACTCACGGTCTCACAGCCAGCAAACATCACTGCCACGTCCGGCTTCGATGCTCTAGCTCATGCGGTAGAAACGTTTGTAACGACAAAACGCAACCACCTGTCAGAACTTTTCTCTCGCGAGGCCTGGCGTTTGTTGGAGAGCAACTACGAACGCGTTCTGACCCATCCTGTCGATCTGGAGGCGCGGGGCGCCATGCAGTTGGGCGCCTATCTAGCCGGGATGGCCATCGAGCTTTCCATGCTGGGAGCAACCCATGCGTGCGCCAATCCACTTTCTGCTCATTACGATACAGCCCACGGTGCCGCAATTGCGATGCTTCTCCCCTCTGTAGTGCGTTGGAACGGACCGGTGGTTCAAGACCGGTACGCCGAACTTCTCAGAATAGCACCGTCCAAATCGTCGTTCGGGGTTCAGGCTCCCGCTGAGGCTCTGGCCCGCAGGTTGGAGGAGTTGGCAACGGCGGGATCATTGGCGGACACGTTAGAACAGGCCGGGGTACCGAAGGATAGTCTAACTGTGCTTGCTGAAGAAGCTGCAACCCAATGGACCGGGAGCTTTAATCCGCGCCCATTTGATGCGGCCGGGGCTCTCGAGATTTATGAGCAATCGTATTCTTAACAAGAGAACAATGGGAATCGAGCGCTCTCTTTTCCAGGTATTCATCTTGTTTCTCTGTCTGTGGCCGGGGTCCTTGCAGGCCCAGGACACGCCCCCGGAGAACTGGTCACAATTTCGCGGCAATCAACAATTGACCGGAGTTTCTCGCTCCACTGTACCTGCGCAGCTCAAACTCCTCTGGACTTATGAAGCCGGCGATTCGATCGAATCTTCCGCAGCTATCGTAGGTGGCACGATCTTCGTCGGAACCCAGCGAGGCGAGCTGGTAGCACTCAGTTTGGAAAACGGGACAGTCTATTGGAAGTATTCGGTGGGCGCGCCGATTGGTGAATCGTCACCGGCTTATGCCAGCGGCGTAGTTTATGTTGGAGACCTCAGCGGGCAACTGCATGCGGTCAACGCTCCTGACGGCAAAGGTCTTTGGACATTTAAGACAGGCAGCGAGATTAAATCATCACCGGTAGTCGCGGGAGATCGTATCTTGATCGGATCTTATGATCAGTATCTTTATTGTCTTTCCACGCGGAACGGCTCAGTACTCTGGAAGTTTAAGACTGAAGGGCCAGTGCATTCGACCCCGAGCATCGCGGCGGGCATTGCTTACTTTGCCGGATGCGATCAAATGTTTCGCGCCATTCGAATTGCTGATGGTAAAGAGATGTTTCACGTATCTTCAGGCGCTTACACCGGAGCTTCTCCGGCGCTAAGAGGAGTGGCTGCCTATTACGGTACGTTCAACAATGAAGTCTTGATGGTGAGCCTGCGACGTCGCGATATTGGCTGGCGCTATCAGCACCCCGAACGGCGCTTTCCTTTCTACTCATCCGCGGCCGTGACCGGAGACAGTATTGTCGTCGGTGGACGCGATAAGTTGGTGCATGGTCTTAGCTCTGCAGGTAAGGGTATCTGGACTTTTGCTACCAGGTCTCGTGTTGAATCGTCTCCGGCCATTGCTGGAACACGCGTTTTCATCGGCTCAAATGACGGGCGATTCTATGTGCTTAGTTTGGCAAATGGTAGGAAGCTTTGGGAGTTTAATGCCGGCGCTCCACTCTCTGCCTCACCGGCCATTGCCAACGGCCGTATTGTCATTGGCTCACAGGATGGTCGCCTCTACTGTTTTGGCTAAGCCTTTAATTATGGTAGTGAATACTCAGTTCGGCGAGGTAGAAAAGTATTTCTGAAGGGTGGCTGGTTTTGGTTTAGTTGTCAGTAAAGAAACCACAACCATCAACAACGCAGAGACGAGCACCATTGGCACAACGGGCATAAAACCAAGGACAGCCGTGCCTCCGGGTGTACGGGAGAGAATTTGCATTCCAGCTATGGTCCAAATGGTTGTAGGTGGTCCAGGGGCTGAGGCGGGAACAGTGGCCTGGAAGACGGCAACGGCAACCACTGCCATGGCTGTCCAGAGTGTCACAGCCAGTGCGCCCCACTTAGTGCTACCTTTCCAGAACAGCGCCGCTATAAGCAATGGCGAAAGTGCCGCGAATCCGGAGAAGGCGTATTGAATTGCCAGCTCGAATATGGTTTCAGGTGCACGCAAGGCTATTAGATAAGCGATTATTGTTATCAGAATTATGAAAAGACGTCCGGTTTGAACCTGCACGTGTTCCCCAAACCGCGCCTTGGCTCCGTAGTGGGCAAAGATGTCCTCTGTAAACATTGTCGAGAGCGCGAGAATCTGCGAATCGCTCGCCATCACAGCAGCCATAATTCCAGCGCCCAGTAAACCCGCCAGCCAAAGAGGCGCATATCTTTCAAGCAAACGCAGAATTACATCGTCGCCCGCCGCCTGGTCGCGCAACTCTTCGCGAGCTTCGGGCGCCATTGTTTTGCCTTGTGTGGCCAAAACTCTACGGGCTTCTTGTTTGACGCGAATTTGCGGTACATCGGTCACACGGTTCGCCATAACGCCGAGAAAGACGCAGGGTAGCCAGATTGCCAGAATGCAGATCGGATAAAAGATTACTGTCTTCTTGAACTGCGCCATTTTGCGAGCGGTAAGACAGAAAATCAGGATGTGTGGAAAGGCGATGGCGGATAGTGGAATAAAAGTGTAGCTGAAAAAATAGAGGGGAGAAATGCGCTCCCGGGTCAGCAGCGGCGCAAAAACTGGCGACGCCGACATCTGTTGGACGGCATTGGTGAACCCTCCCATGCCCGCGCCAATAACTAAGATGGCAATGGCGCCGAAAAGCAGAAAAAGAACTGTCTGGAAGGTGTTTACCCAGGCTGTACCGCGCATCCCACCGAAGAAAACGTAACCCATCACCACGAGGGCAACTATGGCGCCGCCGAACCAATACGGAACCAATCCCCCACTTATGGCATTGAGTGTTGTTCCGCCACCCATAATTCCGATGATGATGTAAGGGACTAGCAGAGCTGCCTGCACTGCGAAGATCACTGTGCCAATGTGGTTACAATCCCAGCGATCACGAAACATTTGGACCGGCGTCATGAAGCCATACTTCTTGCCCAATGCCCAGACCCGTGTACCGACAAGAAAAATGGTCAAAGGAATCACCAGTCCGGAAGACGAGGCCATGAGTCCGTAGGTGACGATGCCATTCGCGAACGCGTGCCCGGAGGAACCGAGAATGGCGAACGCAGTCATATTGGTGCCGAACAAGGAAAAAAGGAAAACAAAGGGGCCTATTGATCGACTGGCTAGAAAATAGTCTTCTGCTTCGTGTCGAGTGATGGCGCGACGAAAAGCAAAGATGCCAATGTAAAGGACTGCGGCAAGATAGATGAAGACGACCAGGGCCGGAATCAAGAGGCTGGCTCCTCCTTTACCGCGTCTGTTTCAATCTCCTTTTCGAGGTGGGAGGGCCAGACATGTGCGACGAGCAGCCACATAAGCAGTGACGCCGCTACTGAGAAACACGCATGGTAAAAGAGTCCAACAGGAATGAAGCCGAAGATTAAAGGATGCGCGGTGCGCCAGAACCAAAAATCCTGGTGCAGCAGGTAAAGGATGACAACCGCGAGAATAAGCAGAAACCGTTTCATTGCGTTCCGTGGGACACGCCGAACACGCTTAGATCGGTGAGTTGGCCAAGAGATTACTGGCCTACCGCACAGCAGGTCAAGCTCGCCCCTACGCCCTACGAAATCTTGGATTCCTCGTCCACAGATTCCGCAGATTTCACCGATCAAATGGGCAGAATTCACCGATCAAAAAATTCCAGTGTTGGAGACAAACTTATTTAACTGTTTTTGAGTCGGTGAAATCTGTGGAATCTGTGGATCCAAAGAGTTGCGAAAACAGCGAAGTAGACGAAATGAACGAAAAACGCGAAAGACACGTTCCTCAATTTGCCCTCTAATGTCGTTGGACCCTCCACATCCATTAACCCGGCTAATCGCGGAATACGCAGACACCCTCGTCTATTCCGGTGATGTTGCTGTCCCTGACCCAAGATCGTCGTGATCTGCTTAATACAAGACGCCCGTCAGAGCTACGACGGGAATTGCGGAGGACCATGTGCAACCACTGCGACGGGAAACCGAGAACATCCGCATTTTGCTTGTCGACAACCAGGCCGTTGTGCGCTCAGGAATTCGTATGCTAATCGAGAGTCAACCGGGGATGATGGTCGTGGCTGAGGTTGAGAACCAAGAGTCAGTCAATCGGGCAGCTGCTGAACAACTGGATGTGATTCTTCTTGCTATTAACGAGGATAGCGATCTCAACGTCCTCCCACAACTGCTCGCAGTCGCGGGCCAGGCTCAGGTTTTGATACTTACAGATTTGCGTGATCCGGGGGTCCATCAACGCGCTGTTTGCCTTGGCGCCATGGGCTTAGTGCTGAAGGACACACCGTCTGAAACGTTTATTAAGGCAATTCAGAAAGTCTCTACCGGCGAGGTTTGGCTCAACCGCTCAATAACCGCAAACGTTCTGACTAAGCTTGTGCGCGTCAATGAGGAGGCGGAATTGGAAACAGCCAAGATTAGTTCGCTTACTAAGCGGGAACGCGAGATCATCACATTGATTGGGGAAGGCCTGAAGAACAGACAAATTTCGGCCCGACTCTTCATTAGCGAGGCGACGGTGCGCCATCATCTCACTTCAATTTTCGATAAGCTCGATGTTTCCGATCGGCTGGAGCTGATTATTTACGCATTTCGCCACAGCCTTATTAAGCCGCTTGTTACTCTCTTACTTGTCTTCAATGTGATGGGGTTGTACTCCCTAGCCATTGGAGCCTGGTCATGAGAAAGCCTGGCTCGTTGAAATGGGCTGATCCTCCCATAAATGAACGTTCCCAAATTCCTCCCATAATTGAACGTTCCCAAATAGGCGGATCCTCCCATGCAGAAATGGGATCAACTACCGATGCGCTTTGTTATCAGAAGGTGTACTTAATCTTGCGTTCTTGTTGCATCTGTAGAATCAGCAGCGTGGGCACTCGTGACCGAGTATGTAGAACGCCGCAAAACGCCCCGGATCGCTTTTCCTTTTCCCGCAAGGATGCGAGGGTCTGATGCCGCGGGCAGGGTGTTCGAAACCGAAACTGTGCTTGATAACTTGAGCGCCGGCGGACTCTATCTGCGACTGATGCGGCAAGTCGTTCCAGGAACGAGGATCTTTGTCGTTGTTCGGTTAGCGGTAGGAGCGGTTAACCAGCATACGAAACCGCAACTGGCAGCAAATGGTTTGGTGTCGCGGGCCGAGCCCCGATCGGAAGGTGGATGGGGCCTGGGCGTGAAACTGATGCGACATAGGTTTCTCTAAGGCACGAACAAGGACAACACGGGAGTCACACAGAACTATACGGGTCAATTAGGTACTTCCCACGATTTGACCGCGCCCCCCTCGCATTAGCCGCCAGCTTACCTGAGATCACATCGGGTAAAGCTTGCTGTGAATCCAGTTCAAATATGAGGCCCATTCAAGGACCACGGGATGACAATCAGTTGGCCAACTCGCCTTTTGGCGGGCGTTATGAACCTTCAAAAGATGAGCAGATGGCCCTGCTAACACTCAGCCATACGCCTCTTGAGCACCAGGTTTATTGGGCCATGCTCAACGAAGTCACTGCAACCCAGACCCGCGTCGGCGTTTTCAGCGCCAGGGTTTTGATGATGCTTACCGGACTAAATAGCTTTAGCGCGATCAGACGCGCCCGGGCTGGCCTCATTAGGAAACTCAGTATTGAACCTCACCGCGTGGCTGGTGACAGTAATCCACCTCACCGGCATGAGACCGTCTATCTCGTTTTCAGCCCGGAAGAAATTTTTATGCGCCGCCGGGATGCCGGCCTCGAGCCTTACCCGAGGGAAGTGAAAGCACACGAGGTGAGCGCGGCCTTCGGCCAGGTCATTGAGCGGGTCCTTGAACGCCACAATTTAAGCCGGCGCGAGGCGCAGGTAGCCTTTTGTTGCGCTGAAGGACTAACTAACGCGGAAATCGGGAAGCGTCTATCGATAAGTGAGAAGACGGTTAAGTTTCATATGCGCCACATCTTTATAAAGTTTGGTGTAAAACGACGTGCTGAGCTGTTATCGCGCATGCTGATGTAGCGTCTGTGGACTCGCTACTCCGCGGTGAATTCGGAGTAATTCATCGCAGCAACATTGACAATTGTTTGCTGCCTCGCAAGAGAGGTTTCCCTACGGGGTTTTGTGTGTAGCCGCTTCCGGCCCCTCCTTAACGGCAACGGAAGGATATGCAAGGGCAGAGGTGTACGTATGGGGACCGGTAAGATGATCAAGAAGGACAAGAAGAAGAAGCGAAAGAAGACCGCGCTCGTGATTTGCCGTGACCGCAAGCAATTTTGGACCACCCAAGCACAGTTCTGGCAGTGGATGAGAGATGGCGTGGTTATTAAGACTGCCGACAATCCTCTTACCGGTATATTCCGGCGAGAACATGAGGAATTGATGGTTCTGTTATCGAATACAGTCTTAAACCTCGCTCATCCTAACCACATGCGTGAAGCGCTGTTATCACGCAGGGTTGGGTTAAGGAGGTCGAGAACGATGAACAGGATCGGACTCTGTTTAATGGCAATTTTTTTGACTCAAGGACTGATCTTATCGCAAGCGGTCTTAGCTCAGCAGGGACCAGAGAAAACCCCGCTAAGTCAAAATGAGGTTGGCGGCTCAAGCTCCGCTGCTAATGTGACCACAGGCGATAATCCGGATATTGATACGTACCAAATCGGTCCCGGCGATATCCTCGAAATAAGGGTGTTCAACCGGCCGCAACTCTCACGCGAAGCTGTACGTGTCGATGCCCGCGGCATGATTCGAGTGCCCCTCATCGAGGAGGAAATTCGGGCCGCTTGTCGCACAGAAACCGAGCTGGCCAAAGAACTAGGTAAGCGCTATCTCGAGTATTTGAGAAATCCCAGCATCGAAGTCTTTGTTAAAGAGTTCCAATCTCAGCCTGTAGCGGTTCTCGGCGCCGTTGTCACGCCCGGCAGATTTCAACTCCAGCGTCGCGTGCGATTGCTCGAGTTGCTGTCTTACGCGGGCGGTCCGGCGGAAAGAGCGGGAGCAAGAATCCAGGTCATTCACACATCAGACCCGGAACTTTGCAGAGATGTTGCGGCTGACACAGAACTGACCGGAGACTGGCAGACAGATCTCGGAAGTTTCGTTTCCTACAACTTGAATGACACGTTACGAGGGGAAGAACAAGCGAATCCCTACATCAGGCCCGGCGACATTGTCTCTCTTCCCGAAAGCGAAAAGGCCTTTGTCGTCGGTAATGTCTTTAGGCCAGCGACTATTCCGCTCAAAGAATCAATCACTGTGTCGCAAGCCATCGCCATGGCTGGTGGAATAATGCCGGACACCAAGAGCGAGAAGGTTCGCATTATTAGACAGATGGCCGGGAGTACCACCAGGACGGAAATCTTCGTTGATTTGAAAGGGATTGACAAACGCCGGGCTGAAGACATAGTGCTCCAACCGAACGATATCGTGGATGTGCCGATGTCGGGCGGGAAGAAATTCTTGAGAACGCTCGTGAGCGCAATTGCCCCCGCGATTTCCAATACTCCAATACGCGTCATCAGATGATGCGTATCTCTAATTCAAGGTTAATTCAAGGTGAACAATGAGAGAACCTATGGAGATTGTTAGAAGGTCGACATTCATTCAGGACTCGAAGAGTCCTCTGGAAATTGCTGTTCCCAGACCACCTGTTGACAGCAGCTATGAGATAGAGGCTGAAGCCGTCGCAGAGCCGACTCCTCGTGACTACTGGCGCTCGATATGTGAGCATCCATGGCTAGTAATCGGTATTCCTCTTCTCGTCACCGTGTTGGCTGCCATTTATCTGATTCGCCAACCCGATATGTATGAGGCGGTCGTGCGAGTGGAGGTCGATGCAGTCATCGGTTCCCAATTCGATTCTGCAGCCAGGAGTTCCCTCATCTACTACAATACTCAGCTCGAGATCATCGAGAGCCCCAGCTTACTGCGCCGCGTCATCAAGACTGTCGATCTGGAACACAGCCAGGCATTTCTTCCTCGCGGGTTCAAGCCGAAAACTCCCGCAGGCCAGACAATAGACAAAGTGCCGGCCGATAAACCAGTAAGCTCGGATCAAACAACGGAGGATTCGCAAGAGGCTCAGCGACTCGCGCCATACGTGGAGCTCATGAGAAATGGGCTCACGGTGGAGCCGATCTTGAGAGATCGGCTTCCCTTTAAGCACACCCGTCTCATAGACATCCACTTCACCCATGCTGATTCGCAGGTTGCCGCCAAGATCGCCAACACGATCGCCCAAACTCTGGTGCAGATGAATCTCGAAAAAGAAACCGCGACAAATGTCAAAGAGGGCGACTTCCTGCAGAAGGGCATCACGGATCTACAAGCGCAAATCCGTGCCGATGAGGAACGACTCATCGACTACGCTAAGAATAATCAGATTCTCTCTCTTGACCCCGGCCAAAACACAGTAGTTGAACGACTCGCCGGCCTCAATAGGCAACTGCTGGAAGCAGAGAATGAGCGAAAGATTGCGGAAGCAGCGGTTAATGCGGCTTTCGCGCCCGGCGCGGCTGAGGCTCTGGCTGAAGAAAACGCCAAACATATTACTAATGCGACCGCCAAGCTGGAAGATCTCCAACAACGTCGCGCACAACTGCTTGTCGAGGCTACCCCGAAGTGGCCGGAGGTTCAAGAGGTCGACAAGCAGATAGCAGTCCTGGAAAAGATGCTGCAAGAGGCGCGCAGCCGCGCAACTTCAATCGTCAAAACCAACCTGGAGACCCGCTATCGTCAGGCCCTGGCGAGAGAGCAATCCCTGCGGGCAGCTTTTGATAGACAGCGTGGCGAGACGCTCTCGCAGAATGAGGTGGCGGTCAATTACCGCATTATTCAGCAGGAAATCGAGACCAACAAAAAGCTCCTCGACGGCTACCTGCAGCGCTCCAAAGAGAACGGAATATTGGGCGCCGGAACCTCAAGCAATATCCACGTGATCGATTATGCAACCGTCGCCGAGCAGCCTGTCGGGCCGAAACGGTTGCGATATGTGGCATTGGCATTCCTGCTCTCGCTGCCCGTCGGTCTAGGCCTCGCCATCCTGCTAGAGTATCTAAACAACACGGTGCGTTCGAGCGAGGAAGTCGAGAAGATGTTGAATCTGCCCGCACTGGCAGTAATCCCCTCAGCGAAGAGCTTGACCGCGCGTGATCGAATCTCCAGTGGCGCACTAAGATTGCTCAATAGAAACCATCATCGGTTGTCTGAAGGCACCATGAAGTTGCTGACTGGGGATTCCAACCCAGAAGATTCCGAGTTGCTGATAAAAGCAGACGCGCGCTCTCCGTTGGCCGAGGCCTACCGGAAGTTGCGCACCTCAATCCTGCTCTCGGCCGATGGCGCTCCTAAAACTGTTCTCGTCACGTCGAGTCGCCCGTCCGAAGGCAAAACTACGACAGCCGTTAATCTGGCGATCAGTCTGGCACAAACCGGAGCCATGGTACTCCTAGTTGATGCTGATATGCGGCGTCCCAGGCTGCACTCCATTTTTGAGATGGAGAATAACCGCGGCCTGAGCACTATCCTTTCGGCCAAACCTGTTGAGGCTGAGGTCGTTACGTGGGTGGATCAGCACAGCGCGAGTGGATTGTTTTTGCTTCCTTCCGGCCCATTACCACTCAACCCGGCGGAGCTCCTCGGTTCTGAGCAAATGCGCCGCTTTCTCAATATCGTCGAATCCACGTTCAGCTACGTCATTATCGACTCGCCACCAATCGCCTCCTTCTCTGACGGCGTAATCTTGTCGGCGATGACCGATGCCGTCTTGCTGGTGGTTCATGGCAGCAAGAGTGCGCGTGACGTGGTGCAGCACTCGCAAAGGGTCTTGAATAATGTGGGAGCCAAAATCGTCGGCGTCGTCCTTAATAACGTCAACATCCTGAGGAATGACTACTACTACTATCAGGCACAGTATCGATACTCGTGAGGCTGACATCAGCATCAAGCGATGCATGTGAAGACTACCTCCAAGGAAAGGTAATTGGACCCATGCCAGTGCGCCCTGACCTGCTCGTTCCGCCAGACCCCTAAGGCAGGGTGAACTATTATCCGGTAAGCATTTTCTCCTCTAACCGCAACCGCTTGGATTCCACAAACAATTGCAGCGAGTCTCCTCACAATTGGAGGTTGAATAAGTGTCTGCTGTCTATCGGTATCTCTTTACCTGCTCGGTAATCTCTATTGTATCTCTCATGCTCCTCCAACTGACGATGAGCTCAGACACGTCTGCTCAAGAGCAATCTCCCTACGTCAGAAGAGTCAGAGCGTTGAAGAGCGCCGATTTTGGCATTCAAAATCCCGCTGGCCTGACTTACTTGCCGGAGTCGAACAGTTTCCTCGTGGGAGGGGCCGGGCAGAAAAGGGGAAAGAACGGGGGCAGTTTTTCCAGGGCCGTTGTGATCACCAGCCTTGGAGAGCCGGCGAGCTCTATCGAGCTGGACGGCGCGGAAGAATCTCTGAATCTGGCTTTTGATGGCCGAGCAAAACGATTGATGGTGCTTAATGGATCGACAACCGAGCTGGTTCAGATTCCAGCGATGCCAGATGGCAAGGCCGAGTCTGTGCTGAAAGCGCCCTTGCGTTTCAAAGGGCTTGGTCTTGTCGATCCCCAGGGCATGACTGTCGATCCGCGGAGCGGGCAACTCTATGTTCTCGATGCTGGGACGCCACGGATCGTCTGCATCACCATTAACCCGCAACCGGGCGCCGCCAATGCGGAGGTGTCTGAGATCAGTCTAAAGGAGCTGGGAGGCCTGAAGCTTCGTGGAATTGCCTTTAATCCAAACAATAGCCGGCTCTATATTTTGAGCGTCGAAGAGCAAAGGCTCTTTGAACTGACGCAAACAGGTCTCCTGCTTAGCACTCGTGATCTCTCCGGGTTCAATCTGCGAGATCCACAGGGCATGGTCTTCGGCCTTAGCGGAGACCCCACTGACGAGCCGAGTCTCATGAATTTGTATATTGCCGACAGTGGCAAGGGCCCCGTGCAAAGCAGTGCGCGCACGGAGAGTCAAGGGCCAGCCCGGGGACAAATCGTTGAGTTGTCGCTCACGCAGCCGACTTTCGTGGCCCTGCCGGCGGCTCTGACGGTTTCGCTCGCAAACACGATCTATACCTCGCAGTGGTCGCCGCCGAGCCCTGATCCTTCGGGTATAACTTTTCTTCCGGCTGCCAACAGGCTTTTGGTTAGCGATGGCGAAGTCGATGAGATGCCGCCCTACTTCACGGGAGTGAATGTATTCGAACTTACAACAAGCGGAAGCCTGACGGCGACCTACAGCACGACTGCCTTCTCAAAAGAGCCTGCCGGAGTAAGTGTTAATCCCGAAAACGGCCATCTATTCTTTGCCGATGACAATAAGCATCTGATTACTGAAGTGAACCTGGGATCTGATGGGAAGTACGGCACCGCGGACGATACCAGGCGGTGGTTCAATACGATGGCATTCAACAGCACTGATCCAGAAGGAGTTGCTTACGGGCAAGGAAAGCTCTTCATAGTAGACGGCCTCGGGGCTGAAGTGTATATCATCGATCCGGGGAGCAATGAACTTTTTGATGGCGTGGCCCCAGCCGGCGACGATCAAGTGACCCACTTTGATACCTACAGCCTGAACGTTCACGACCCTGAAGGTATCGATTTCAATTCGGCTAGCGGCACGCTCTTCCTTGTCGGTAATTCCAGTAATTCATCTGTTGTCGAGACTACGACGGCAGGCGCGCCCGTGCGGGTGATTGATATCGGCTTCTTGAACGCAGTGGCACCGGGAGGCGTGGCTTATGCGCCGGCCAGTAACGACCCATCGGTGATGAGTCTGTACATTGTCGATCGAGGCATCGATAATAACGACGATCCGCAAGAGAATGATGGCAAAATCTATGAGGTCACTTTAGGAGACGTGGCCCCTACTCCGACTCCCACGCCCACTGCAACTCCGACTCCCACGCCCACCGCAACTCCGACTCCCACCCCGACAGCAACTCCGACTCCCACTCCGGCCCCAACTGCCAGTTCTTCCCCTCTGGCTGACGCTTTTGTTTCGTCTAGTAATCCATCAACTACAAATGGCACAGGAACTAGTTTAGCGGTGAGGCTGAATGGTCTTGAATCGTATTTGAAATTCGATGTGAGTTCAGTGTCTACTGCGGGAACAGTTGGTCTACAACTTTTCGGAATGATAAGCAGTACGTCAACAACCAACATTCCAGTAGCGATCTAT
>DATEUF010000378.1:0-9725 GCA_035283325.1 Pyrinomonadaceae bacterium
GCGGCTTCGACATCTATGAAAATCCCGACGGACAGGTATTCTTGAGAAAGATCCTGCCGAAACTGATCACGGACGACGAACTTGTGGTCGTCGAGCGAGAGCTGGGCCGCATTGCTCGCTTAAGGGGCAGCCGGGTCGAGCGGAAGCTAAAAGTTCTAACGGTGTACGTCGCGGATCTTAAAGAGGACTGGATTGAAGAACTCTCGCGGTTGGCCCCGTGTCGGCCTCAAGCCCTCATGGACGATGCACCGAAGCAGCTTTGGTCCTACGATGCGCAGCTTCAATTCGTGCTCATTGACGAGAAACGACGCCTGTTCCAGCCAAGACGTTATTGCTATTTGGGCAGAATCGATGATTGGATTGACATCGGCGAACGTGGTTCGCTACTCACGCTGGCAAAGCGATACATCAGGCACCTGGGCCACGAATCTTACTTTGAACTCTTCTGAGAATGCCCAAGAAGATCAACAAAGCACGGTTGGATGAGTTGATTGACGAGGCGACGGTTGATTGCTACGGCGAGGAAGAGGAGCATACGGCTTTGCTTACCATGATTGAAGAGCAGGTTGTCTGTCCCTTTCATGCGAAAGTCATTGGTGAGACGGTTGAAGTCACCCGCTTCGAGTGGCCAAAGTCCGGTTACAGAATGCTCGCCGTGTGCCGTCATAAAGGACGAACAGATCGCGTGGACATCAGCTCCTTGGAATGGATTGAACCTCGTCCCAGAGGCTTTGAATGGATCGCCGCTTACCAGGCGTGGTGCAAACATAATGCCTAACCGACTCGTGTCCCCTATCAACAATGTGGGTCATCCAGCAAAAACATGTAATTCCGCATGGGCCGAGGCTACTGCTATACCCGAATTCTCCTGAAATCTCAGTGACCTTCCTTTTCTGTACAACAGTCTGTACAATAGAGCTCAGGGGGTTCTTATGAAAAAACTTGCAACCAGTACAGACGACAAAGCAGCAGCCCTCCTACGCGTAGCTTCATACCTCGGTCGACCTCAAAAGTTTATGGCGGTTGCGGATGCACGGGCCGAAATGCGCCGCACGTTGGAGCTCGCAGCAAAGGGAAGCGTTGTGCTTACTACACACGGCGAACCAGAAGCAGCCGTCGTGCCTTTCGCCACCCTAGAAGACATGCGGCGGGCGTTGTTACATCTGCTCGTCGCGGAGATGGAGACGACTTTCGCGCGTGTGCAGGAGCACGTGAAATCTGGATCAGAGGAGGCTCCAACATCTGGATATGAAGAAATGGAAACGCTCGTTGGTGGAGTATTGCGCGGAGCTCGACGACGTAGTCGTAAGTCTTCTCGCAAGGTGTTGCATGGGTGAGCCCGCAGCTTAATCATCCAAGTAGAAGCCAGGATGAACTGCGCGTTGTGGTGGATGCGCAAATTGTCTTAGCGATGTTCCTGGCACGTCGCGATCGGCCAGGATTAGTCTCACCAAAGCGGCAGCTTCTGGGACTCTTGACTGAGCCAAAGTTTCGTTGGTTATGGTCTTCTGACATCATCAATGACTATGAACGTGGCGCCGACGCAATTGAAGCAGACAATCGGATCATGCGGCGGGCCGAATTTGATGGCGTTGGGTTTCAACTATTTCTCGCCGCGCTGCAGCTTCAGCCGCCAGTCGCCGTTTCCATGGCAACCATGAGTAATGCTCGGCGTCGCATTTCGCAAGCGCCGCGATCAGCGGAGCGGGATCTTGAAGATGCCGTCTACCTGGCTTGCGCCGTCGATGGCCGTGCCCAGCTCTTGACTACAGAAGATTCTGACCTGCGTCTCTTAGGAGACTCTTATGAGGACGTTCGAATTATCAACTGGCGAGAACTCAAGCGCGAATTTTTAAGGCGAGGGCTAGCGATTGATTAGAACCCTCTCTGGAAAAGGGGTCCTGAGATTCCAATTTGGAATCTTGCGGGTTGAATTTTTTTGTGGCCAATTTGTGGACAGAATTAACAGCACAGGACATGTAACGGATGGCACTGGATGGGAAAGAATGTAGAATGCTCGAAAACTCTTGGTGGCTGCAACCTTAGAAAAGGCAAAGACTTGCGTTTTTGCCGAGATGGTGGTTCATAACCCCAAGGTCGGGAGTTCGAGCCTCCCCCCGCTACCAATTGCCCTTTTCTTTTCAATAGGTTACAAGCACCGCTCGCCCTCAGACCGTTTTTGTTTTGCCGAGATTTTGCCGAAAATGAAAACCGTCTGACGCAAATTTATCGCTGTGCTCTCGTCAGCCCTTGAGAAATCGAGCTTTAGAATTGCTCATAACGAGAGCTTGGGAGCACTACGCCTACGGTCGCCGTGCCCTGCCGAAAAACGCACCTCTGCCCTTTACCCATAGCAACTAGGTGAGCACAACTGCTGTCGACTATTCGATCCTCATCCGTTTGATCAAATCATGGAAACGCGGTTCGGACCGTAGGCTGTCCCATTGAGGCTCAACTTTCAAAAAGACCATTCACACATCTCTTTCGGAAAAACCTCTTTCCAAATAATCAAGTGCTCTCTCTCGCTCGCCCACCGCGTTATACGCCAATGCAATGTTATAGGGCGGAACGTATGTTTCAGTTGATGATTTCAGTAGTTCGTTAAGGACCACTCGTGCTTCGGAAAGTTTGCCCCACTTAGCTAGGGCGTAAGCGCGATACGCGTGTGACTGTGAATTACCTGAAAGCTCTGCGGCTTTCTGCGCCTCCGCTAATGCTTCAGAGTGCATTCCTTTCTCCGTATAAACTCTTGAGATGAACAGATGCGAAAGCCAAAAATTCGAATCGAGATCAATCGTCTTTTGCAAGCGATCGAGAGCGTTGTCGTAATCTTTTGCGAAAAAGAAAATTTGCCCTTCTTCTGCGCTGGTTCTTAACGACAACGGGTCGAGTTCTCTTGCAAGTTTTATTTCGGCGAGTGCCCTGTCATGCCGTCCGCTATTTGAGAACAAGTGCGCATAAGCATAGTGCGCGTCCGCGCTTTTAGGATCCAGGTCCAAGGCTCGCTGATAGTGTTTTTCCGCGGCTTGCCAATCCCATTCATACCAAAAACTTATCAATCCCAATATCACATAGCCTTCGCTATTGCCCGGGTCAATTTCAACCGCGCGCAAAGTGGCCTCTTTCGCTTTGGGTACTACTTCCGAGGAAGGGTGTCCGCTGGTTAATGCCATTGGTAGATATGCACCAGCAATGCCGAGATGGGGGAGCGCATAATTCCGGTCGAGCGCTATCGCCTGCTGAAAATAGGCGACGGCTTTGTCGGTTTCCGCACGCGTTAACTTGAGAGCGTGGAATCGGCCCTTCAGGAAAAACTGATAAGCCTCGACATTATCCGTGTAACGCCTATTTTCTTTGTTTGTGAGTCGAATCTTGAGGACGGTCGCCACGCGCTCCGAGATTGAATCTTGAACTCTGAAAATGTCGGTGAACTTCTCCTCAAGTTGTGAAGCCCATAACTGTTTTCCGTCACTCACACGAACAAGGCGGGCGATCACTCTAATTCTATCGCCCGAAGTCTGGAGACTTCCGTCTAAAACGGCTTCAACGTTAAGTTGACGGCCGGCTGTGATCGAGTCTTGGTCGGGCGAATCGTAACGCCTGACAGCACTCAACGGACGAACTGTAATTTCTTCAGCCTCGCTCAGCTTGGAAATCAAAGCGTCCGCCATTCCGAGTTCCAACGCCTCATCCCGTTCCTGCGCGACCAAAGATTTAAAAGGCAGAACGGCAATTGTTTTGGTCGTTGTGTTAAGCGATGAGCGCTGCCAGAAATACATTCCGACAACGCTGGCTACAATCAAAGCGACTGTGGCGATAAGCAGAAATCTGGTCCTTAGTGTTCGAGTTCCTGGTTCAAGAGTGATATTTGTTGATTTTGGTTCGGTGACACTCAAATTGGACGCTTCCGCTGGGAGTTCGCGCAACAGAAGAGAGCCTCCAACCGTAGCCGCTTCCTTGCTCGGCAATTTGCCTGTCTCGTCTTCTTCAATCTGACGCACTTCGGGAACGAATCGAAATCCGTGCCCGCGGACGGTTTCGATGAATTTCCCTTGTCCGGTACGTTCACCCAAAACCTGTCGCAGCAGCGAAATGTTCTTATCTAAATTATTTTCTTCCACTATCGCATCCGGCCAGACTTCATTCAGTAACTCATCCTTGCGAACGAGATGATTGCCACGTCTGACGAGAACGCAAAGTGTGTCGAAAGCCTTTTCAGAAAGCGGCACCCGCTCTCCTTCGCGCGACAAAAGACGTTCGGCAACATCCAGACGAAATGTGCCGAACTCATATAACTCCCTGTTTACATTCGACATGAGCGGTTTCAGAAAAGAGTCAGAGTCTTTTCAGGAAATCCGAAAGCTGCGCAGATTCCGTTGTGGTGATTATGGCATTCAACTGCCGCAACTCAGAAGTCTCTGGGAAATCGAAGACGACATCGCGGCCTGGAAGCATAATCCTACAAAGAAAGAGGAAAAGGATGAGAAACATATTCTTAAAAGCACTCGGCGGAATCGCGTTGGTAATTTGTTTGTCGGCAATGTTCACTCCGGCCTGGGGATCCGGGCAAGGCGGAGGCGGCAGGTTAGAAGGCACGTGGGATGTTCAGGTAACAATCCGGAACTGTCAAACAGGAGCGGAAATCAGAAGCTTTGCATCCGTGACCACATTCATGTTCGGCGGAACGACCCTCGACTCAACCTCCGGCACACCGCAAGCCCAAAGGACACCCGGACAAGGTGTTTGGAGTCATGTTAGCAGCGATACTTACCGCTTTAGCTTCAAGACTTTCAGTCTTGATGCCGGAGGCAATTTTACAGCTGGACAAAGATTACCCACGAAGCGTTGTTAGATTCAAATGGCACGCAATACAGTTCGGCGGAAACTGCAGAAGTCTACGCCCCCAATGGAACTTTAATGTTCATAGGTTGTTCGACCACGACAGCCACGCGATTTGAATAGAGCCTTGCAACGCGAGTTCGACGTATCAGATGCAACGAATAATTACTCTCCGAGCTTGGTACGTCGAACTCGCGATGAAACTGCATCGAACGACCTGCACGACTCGACCCTACCATATTTTGAATTGTCAGCTCGCCGAGAATCATCTCCTGTTCAGGCGAAAACAGATTGGCCCGGTTCGCGTTGGCAACTATGGTCGGCGGCGCACAGTCTTGTGCTTTGCTGAAAGAACAAAAAACGGTCAACGTCAAAACAACTGCGAGGAATGGTTTCAAAAACCCCTCAATCATGAGTTCTCTATCTAAGGCCTTCTTGTTCTGCCGACATTGTCTCTAAGTCAAAAAGCGCTACAGCCTTGCCGGGAGTCAGCATTCAAATTAGAAGGAATAACGTTATCTGCGCCAATCGGAAATCGACAGAACTCGTTTATTGAATAGCGCCACACTCTGTATCAGTGCGAGTAAAATAAACATTGAACCGCTGTTGATATTCTTGCGAAGTATTAAGAGCTCCGCAAACCATCCTGTGCTGCCTTACCGGACTCCGCAAAGGGAAGCTGTTAACCTGGCCCAGCCAGAAGTTGTAGCCCCCAATATCCGCATCGCGTCTTAGGAAACCGAAATACATGGTCGCGACCAATGCGCGATTGTATTCAGCATCCAAAAATGGGCGATTATCCACGGCAGCTCCAAACCCAGAGGGCACGCAGGGTGCAGATGCCTGGCCACAACTGTTCCAATAGTCGTTTGCCAGGTGAAACAATACCAGGCCGCGCCCGCCCGAATTGAAATGCGCAATCAATGTATCGCGCTGCGATGAGAGATTCGCCCCGCTATCAGAGAGTATTGTTGCTAACAGCGCGTCCACGAACTCCGGGCCATTGAGACTGGCCGGATACTTCTGAAGAAACTCTGTCCGTTGCACAAAGTCACCGGCCAGCGCTAACTGCTTCTGGGCCAAGTCTCCGCCGCCAACCACTCGCGCCCGGTCTTGGATAAATGCCTCATAGCTGGGCAGCTGTGATACCTCGGGGTTAGCACGAGGCTGACTATTTCCAAATACCGCTCGATACAGCCTAAAAACATACGAGCCCGTCTGCTGGAACTCCGGTTCGAAGAAGAAAACGTCTGCAACCCTGGTCCGGCGCGCAGTAATGCACTCCAGATTAGCCCCGCAACTGGTGATCTCATTAGTCCAGTAATCGAATCCTCCCTGGTCAGGCACCCGGTTCTGAAAATCGTAGTACTGCTGCCGCACAAAGTAGCGGGCATTCTCTAGGGGATTGGGCAGAATCTGGCCCCGTATCTCGCCGTCAGGGAAGTTGCCTGTGTGAACATTAAAATAGAAGAGACCCGCTTTGAGTTGGGCGACCTGGGTCGCAGTTAAATTGATAGTCTCATCATTCACGGTACCGGTTGGTAGCGGAAATACAATAGGCCCGCCGACCTCCACATGAGCAGGACCATGAATGTGGGCTGCTATCTGCGCGCTCGATAGTCCGTTAAAGCTCAGGTTCACTTGTGCGCTTGTTTCATCATTACTCAACAGAACTGTACCGACTCCGGAAGCCGTCGATGTGTTCGGCGCGGTCTCCCGCGCCCCAATTAGTTGGGCCACAAATAGTCGTGTAGCTGGGGCTGTAGTGTCGTTGTCGAGGATGGTTAGTATCGCCGTGTTCTGGCTGCCCAGGGTTCCGCCCACCGGACTATTCAAGCTCAGATTGAGGGTCTCATTACCTTCGACTTGAGCGTCGTCAATGATCGGGACGCCACCTGACTAGAACCCTGCAGCGTCACGGCAAGATCACTGATGCCATCGCCGTTGAAGTCTCCCGCGGCGATGGAACTAGGACCGTTCCCAGCCGAGAAGTTGGTTGGTCCGCTAAAGCCGCCTGTGCCGTCACCAAGAAAGAGCGAAACATTACCGGCGTTGAGATTTGCAGTCGCGATGTCGCTCTTTCCATCGTTGTTGAAGTCTGCAACCACGACCGATATGGGGGCCAGATCTGTAGAGAAATTAGTAGCGGGATCAAAGTTTGCGGTGCCGCAAGAATCTGACGCAGATGTTGATACGTTGCTCGCCTTCAATACTCCAATTAGTAATAGCGGACCAATCAGTAGAAATATGACATCTCTTGAATTCGGCGTGCGAAGCATTCGTATTCTCCTACCAACAACCCCGAGTTGCAGAACAAGTTGAGAAAGAGTATCCGCCGCTCTAGTCCAAACAGAGTTCCGCGCACTACATAGTGCGCTCAATTCAGCTCGCGACGCGCAACCGTTTACCCTTTACGCCGCATCGTCACACCTCTCGCGGACCATCTGCAGGCTATTTAGCCGTCGCCGGGAGTTTCTTGAGCGATTTCTCGACGCTCTTGGCTAGAGACTTCTCTGTTTTGTTCACGAAATCTCCGGTGCCGATGGCCCGAGTTGTGGCGAGGACCTCCCCCGACTGAGCGTCAACCAGGGAGATGTTGACAACCATCATGTCAATCCACATTGCAGGGCCCCCGAGCAGCAAACCGAAGGCTTTTCTACCTTTGGTGTTCTTGTTGCCAACCGCTCGAATAAATACCAGAGTGTCAGCGCGACCATCCGAGTTTATCTTGCTAACCTCATCACCCAGCGTAAAGCGTCCTTTCTTAACATCCTTCGGCTTCCGATTGAGTTGCACACCCAGCACGTCGTAGCGATTCTGAATGTCGGCCAGAGCAAACGAGACGTCGTCGTTGCCCTCGCCAGTTTGCAGAGCAAAAGGGCTCTCAAGGACTGTATAGCCCTTCTTCTGGAGCGCGGCGGCAACAAGTTTCGGCAACGCTTCAGCTACCTGATCAGACTCCTTCTGCATTCCTTCGCCGCCTTTCATTCCTGATTTTGTCAGCTCAACTCTGGCGGGTAGGACCAAGACGCTAACTATCGTCTTTTCCTTCTTCTTAAGTTTGGGATGAAGATGCTGTGACGATGCTTGGCCTCCGACCTAACATCAGGGGAATCAACAAAGGGATCGAACGATATCGGTTGCTCATCTCTGTCCTCCAATCTAAGACTCAGTTTTTTGGTGGTTGAATGGACAGTGTTTTATCAAGAGCATCACTGTCGTGGAACTACGCAGATTTCTCGAACTGCAGCCCCACAGCACTGACCGGCAGCGCGTTCTCCGGCGGCTGCTGTTTCGTTGAAAGACATTGCGGCATTACCTGGGAACCGTTTTGAAGTTATGAGAGGGGACCGCACAGGCCAGTACAGTATCCGCATTAACGACCAGTGGCGAGTGTGCTTCGAATGGCCCCAGAAGTCCCCAGGGCCTATCAATGTTGAGATTGTCGACTATCAATAGGAGTAATTATCATGTCGGTAACAGCTATACATCCTGGGGAACACTTGGCCGAAGAGTTGGAAACTCTCAAGATGAGCGCGGCTGAGCTTGCGCGCCAGTTAGAGGTGCCGACCAACCGCATTACCGAGATTCTTAACGGGCGGCGCGCCATTACCGGTGATACAGCGCTACGCCTTGGTCATTTTTTCGGCACGAGCGCTGAGTTTTGGCTGAATCTGCAGAGCCTTTACGAACTGCGCCAAGCCGAAAAGAAGGCGTGGAAGTCGATCAAGGTTCTACCAACCTTCAAGGAACGCGCGGAGAATCTGGCATGAAGCCGGTGGCTGCTCCTTTTTATGTGGCTGCTCCCCTTTTTATGAAGCATGGTGAGCGTGAGCACGCGCAGCCACTAACCTATTTACCCACTTACCTACCTAGCCCTATTCCTGTCCCACTTAATTGTTGACATCTGCCGTGGCCCTGCGGTACTGCGGATGTCGTTTTCGACAAGAGGCTGGTGTAAAGAATTAGCTGGGGCACGCTAGACCATCGTCAGCGTTTGAGATGGTAAACTTGACGAGAATTGGTTGTGCCCAGAATTAACAGCACATGAGGTATAAGGAGCTGTAAGGAATGGGAAAGAATGTAAAATCCTCGAAAATCTTCGGTGGCTGCAACCTTAGAGAAGGCAAAGACTTAAGTTTTTGCCGAGTGGATGATTGATACCCCCAAGGTCGCGGGTTCGACCCCCGCCCCCGCTACCAATATTTTCAACAGCTTACGAGCCGCAGCCCAGGTTTACTTGGCAAGGCCCGTCCGCCGCAGCAAGTCAGTGAACCGAGAATCTGGGCGAAGCACGTCCCACCTGGGGTCCACGTTGAGAAAGGCCATCATCCAAAAGCGATCTCGGTATGCTCTTTCCAACCAATCGAACGCCTCATCGCTTTGGCCCAGCGCTGCGTAGATGAGCGCTAAAGTATAGGGCGGGATATAGCGATCGCGAGACATAAACTTCAACCTGGTGAGCACCTGCCGCGCCTCGCGCTTCCTCCCTGCCAAGGCATAAGCGTGCCCCAGCCACGCGAGACGGCTCGCACTACCATCGGAAAGCTCCATGGCCCTATGAGACTCCACGATGGCCTGATTGAACATACCTTTTTGCTCGTATGCGTGCGCGAGGAACAAATGCGCTATCGAGAAGTTTGGATCCATCTCCAGCGCCTCCTGAAGCTGCGCAATGGACTCGTCAGTCCGGCGCGCGTAGAAGAGAAACCAGCCAACATCCACCTTGACACTGAGGGAGACGGGATCAAGCTGTTGTGCTCGTAAGATTTCAGCCAGCGCCTGGTCGAACTGTCCCGTGGCCACGAAATACATTGCGTAACCTTGATGAGCAGTCGCTGAGTTTGGGCTTAGTTCAACGGCCCGCTGGAATTCTTCCCTGGCCC
>DATEUF010000379.1:0-3573 GCA_035283325.1 Pyrinomonadaceae bacterium
CCTTTCTCGAAATGTGGGCTCACGTTGGTGGCGGACAGTATTTCTCGAAGGGAATGAATGATCCTGCCAAGGGGAAGTCGGATTGGAAGACTATTCAGACCCCATTCATGCTCCAAAAGGGCCAGAAACTGGACAAGGTCACACTCAACATCGTGATCAATGGAAAAGGAACCGTATGGGTTGACGACATTGTGCTTTCCAAGGAATCTCTGAAATGACGGATTGCAGAACGAAGGAATGCACGCGACGCGGCGATCCGCGCGCCTCACTCCTGCTGTTCTCTGACCAACGGAGTCGCTGCGAATAACCACACGTGAAGTTCTGGGCATCAATATTGTTCTATTCGTCTATTCCTGTCTTCTTGATTTATTTATATTGCTTTTCCAAAACAGTCGGAATACTGAGCCCTGAGGAAATCTCCCGCTTCACAAGCGAAGCCCGGCTTCCTATCTGGCGGCAAGTGTTGGGGCTGCTTCCGATACCCCTGGTGTTTTTTGTGTCGAGTTTTGAGCTACGGACTGGGCTAGCAGCCTGGGCTATGATTCAACTTTGCTGGGATAGTGTAGCGCATCACAATCGACTCAATGAGCTAAAGTTTGACAGGGTCTTCGAGAGACGATTGGCAAACGTTTCCTACCTTTCGGGGCTTGGCATGATATTATTCTTCACGGGTATGATTCTGGATGTGATATGAAGTCACAGACCACCCAGCTTAAGGCGGACGCCGAGCATGCGGACACCGGTGTCAGCCGTAAGTTGCTTTCGCTCGGCGCCGCTTAGCCGGAAGACTTCTGCGTCCTATTGCGGACGGTATGAATTCCAAGGAGATCGAGTCATGCATTACGTGGAACTCAGCTTATTTCCTAACTGGATCGGTCTCTCCCAGGAACGCTTGCTCAACCTTGCGGGGAATCGGTTGAGATTGAGCACGCGCCCGATGTTGCTTGACGGCAAGCAGCAGACGGCTCAGCTGGTCTGGGAGCGTGTCTCAGGCACAACGTAGGCCGTGTTAGCCAACGCTCGGCATAACGACGACGGCGCCTTACAACGTGTTGCAGGCGACGCGCCAGGAGCAGCGCCCGCCGGTGGGCGTGAACGATAGAGATCGAAAGGTACACTAGGTAGCCCTACGGACGAAATACAAATTACCAAAGTCGCAGAGGTTCTCTCGGAGTGGAATCCTCTTGGAAACGAGGCTCGCAATATTCCTGATCTTGACGGCTACCGTATAGAAGCAATCGACATCATTGCTTCGTTTCATCTGCCCTTTATCGGTTCCTCAGAAGAGTCAAGAATAATGAACGTGCTGAACCAGGCTTTTAAGTTGTCATTGAGCGAGAAAGACTGCGTGGAACCGGCTAGGAAAATTGTATTGATTCTCAAACAACAGGGGAAGTGAGATTCGTCGTGAGTGGAAATCGACCTCTAATTTTGCGCTCAACACGGAGGCTGCGCATAGAGCCGCGCAGCGCCGGTTGGCTCCATGCTAGACGGCAGGTCCGGATGCCATGAATTACGAAACCAAAACTCGACTCCTCGGTCTACCGGTCTTACATGTGGCGACGGGCCAGCTCATCGATGGCTCGTACCGGAGAGGTGTCGCCAAGGGCTGGGTAGCCATCGGCGACATCTCGTTCGGCGTTGTGTTCTCTGCCGGCGGCGTTTCGGTGGGCGGCGTCAGCATCGGAGGCCTCGCGACCGGCGTCGTGTCGTTGGGAGGCCTTGCGCTCGGGCTTGCATCGATCGGAGGTCTTGCCATCGGTGCCCTTGCGGTCGGGGGAGCGGCATTCGGGTGGTCGGGGGCCCTTGGTGGCCTTGCGATCGCACACGACTTCGCCCAAGGTGGTGCTGCGGCTGCGCGTCACGCAAACGACGCGATCGCGGTCGGATATTTCGCCACACATCCATTCTTTCGCAGCGCCTCTTGGCTGATGCACTATTCGGTAGCGCTCGTCTTCATTCCAGCGATCGCAGCACTGGTGGCGCGCGTGTGGCGACGATTTCGAGGTGCGGTCTAATAGCGGCTGCGCCTGTGGGCGGCCGCCGCAGGTGAGCCGCAATCGTTAGGTTTCTTCTTTCATGAATCAACGATTTGAAAAGACTGAATGGTTGTGGATTTGGATTATTGTTGGGTTTCTTCTTTCGGTCGTTGCTTACCTTGGCTACAAAGTTCTGTCGCAATGGATTGAAGAAGGGTTCATCGTTCAGATGGTCGCAATAATAATTCTTATTCTGGGTCTCAGTGTCCTGATATGGTGGGTATTACAGAGCGCGGCAACCAGTTTTTCCGAAACTGAAATAAGGCAGCGAAGAGTTCTTGGTATTCGTCGAATAAGATGGAATGAAGTAACCCGCATTGAAGATAACATCCGTGGCGGGCTTCGTATTCACACCAAGCAAGGAAAGATTATGCTGTTTGGGCTTGTATATTCGAACTATGATGGACTTGTACGTAAATTGAGAGAAAAAGCGAAACGTTCCGGTATCCAGTGGAAAGAAGTAAAA
The DNA here is from genome assembly GCA_035283325.1 of Pyrinomonadaceae bacterium. Lineage (GTDB taxonomy): Bacteria > Acidobacteriota > Blastocatellia > Pyrinomonadales > Pyrinomonadaceae > PSRF01. The sequence continues at coordinate 2,506 of DATEUF010000379.1, forward strand.
AACTTCGACTAGCGACACGTAACTACTCGCTCTACCGGACTCGCAGTGCTGGCGCACCGCTCGCCGGTGCGCTCAAGCGTTAGGGCACACCCCGTTGCAGGTCTATACGCCCAACTCAGAACGGAATTTTGAGAAAGTGTTCACTGAGCAACTCCATGCTCTTTCCAATGCCATTCTCCCGGAAAGTCCGCATTGGGCGGAAACATTAGGCTGCTTCGCCGCCGAGGCAGCTAGATTGGAGACATGCCCTGACAACTGGCAAGAAAAATATTCTCTTGGGCGACAAGTTGAAAATATCTACGGCGGTATGGGATCGTTCAACGATGTGACATTTTCCTCCCGGCTGGAGGAGCGGAAGACGTTGCTTTACGAAACAGTTGAAGATTATCTGAGACTTTGTTGGAAACAACTTGGACGGACATGGCATCACGTGGTGGATTCTGAGAGGTTCCACGTGGGCGACCGCGTTGCGCTTATTCACGGAGAAATTATTTCTCTCGACCGACGCGGTGTGCCGTCGAAAGCACCGAAGAGTAGTATGGTTTACACTGTTGTTGAGCTGTATTCGAATGACGTCGACAACATGGCGAGGTACATGGTTTCCAGCGGCAGCAGATTCCGCGTTGCACGTCATAATGAATTGTGGCGTTCATCACCCTAACCCGCGGCTTAAGACTGAAGTCGAAGACGCTCGCCTCAAGAACCACGCACATTACAAGTCATCGCAGTTCTACGTTCCTGTGCAAAACGGGGTCAGAGAACAATTTGTTTTGAAATATTTTTCATCCCGTGAGGTGAGGCTGTTGTCCCGTTGAGGAAAGGCAAAATGTACTCTGACCCTGATTTGCCCCTGATTTCCTGACCCTGATTTCGTCTTAGTGGACCCCAAGTTCCTTGGCTAGCTCTTTGACGATCGAGAAATCACGAACGCGATCGAGTGGCACAGTCGCAGAAGAGCCGGTCTGCTGACGCCAGCGATCGATGATCTCTTGAATGTACTCGTCTTCGATCTGGCCGTTGTCACTTAGCGTGGGGACATAGAGATCGTAAGAAGAGGCGGCCGTTTCC
>DATEUF010000380.1:0-8985 GCA_035283325.1 Pyrinomonadaceae bacterium
CACGATCACATGGGCCAACAAGCCTTTAGCTGGAACTAATGCTCTCGCCACAGTACAAATCTTGGACAATACTTCACGCTGGTACTATTGGGACATTACCTCCTATGTGCAGGCAGAGAAAGCGGCCGGCAGAAATCTCATAAGCCTGGTTTTGAAATCGACCGTTGCTTCCAGTCCCTATGTCTCTTTTAGTTCAAGGAACGCGAGTGGCAATCAGCCGCAGTTGCTTAGTGGCGTGACCACTTCTTCAAGAGGCGGGCCTAACAATGATACAACCTACAGGTATCGCGTTCGTGCCTATAACGCGGCAGGCAACTCTGCGTACTCTAACACCGCGAGTGCGCGGACAATGAACTAGTCAGAAGAAGGGTTCCCGTATCCTATTACTCGGTTTGGCTTACAAAAAGGACATCATTGAGGTGCGCGAGAGCTTGTTTGCAAGCTCGTTCGCTCGTCGTCGATATGCGCAATGCTCTTAACGAGGAAATCAGGCGCGATAGTCGCGCGCGGATAATCTGGTAATAAATCCAACCATGCAATCGACTATTGTTTTCCGCCCCCGTCTCTCGCCGCGTCCGGTCACCCATCGGCGCAGCCAGACCAAGGCGGTTGAAGCGGTTCGCGAGGTTCACGCCATAAAGCCGCTTGTCCGCTGGGCCTTCTACGCGTTCGTTTTTTCCATTCTCTTTGAGGAGTTTCCCATTGGCGTGCCCCTGGAAATGACCCAGATATCCGGTGGCCTGCTGGTAGCGGCCGCGTTGCTGGTCCAACCCCGCGTCTGTTTCCGACGACCGCCGGCAGCCTTCTGGTGCTTTGCCGCCTACTTTTGCGTCGGAATCGGGACACTCTTTTCGCATGGGTCTATGTCCCAAGATGCGCTCCTACGGCAAATCGTGCTTATTCAACTGATCTTTATGTTCTGGCTCGCCTACAACGTGATGCGGGACGAGGGCGCGGCAAGAGGGGCCTTATTGGCTCTGGCCGCATCCTGCCTGGTCCTGTCACTGCTGCAAATATTGGGGCTGACCAGCAGAACTGAGGCGACCAGGTTAGGGCGGTTCTCAGCCTATGGGCTGGACTCGAACCACATGGCCGGAGTGCTTTCGTTAGGAGTGATTGCATTGGTTGGTCTTGTTTATGGCTCTATGAGAAGCACGGTCCGTTCGCGCCTAGTCATTTGGCCCATATTCGCAGTGATCGGGTTAACTATCATACGGACTGGTTCACGCGGCGCCCTGCTAGCTCTGGCCGCCGGGCTATTCGTTTTCACGTTAAACCGAGGGACCATCCTTACAAAACTACGAAGTCTAATCGTAATCCTAGCGGGCATCGGGGTTTTTTCCGCTATTGCCTACCAGTCGAAGATGATCAAACACCGATTTCAAGTAACCCTGGAAAGCGGAGAGATGTCGAGGCGAGAAGATATCTATCCCCTGGGCTTCCAGATGTTTCTTGAACAGCCTGTGCTGGGCTGGGGGCCGTGGGAGAACACCGTTGAACTGGGAAATCGCATGCAAGTACCCAGCTACGAACGGCTTGATACCCATAATCAGATCCTCTATGTCTTGACGGCCACGGGAATCTTGGGGGGAATACCCTTCCTTATCGGCATCTGGCTGTGCGCGAGAGCGGCATGGAGGGCGCGTGGCGGCGCTCACGGAATCTTACCCCTGGCCATGACGGTGTTCGTTTTGGTGGCCGGCATGAGCTCGAGCGGCCTTCACTGGAAACAATATTGGGTAGTACTGGCATATGCCATGGCGAGTGGCGGCATGTCTGTCATTAGATCCCAGCCCGTTCGTTCCAAAATCGAACCAGTCCTGACTTAGCCCAATTTCAGAGGAATCCAACTCCTCACGCAGAAAGAATCGAACCACCTCGTTGCGGGGAGGACATGCACGCCACCATGACAACGCCAATACAGCCGGCAATAGAGACTATTGACGCGTCTGGCGATCGGCGGGGAAAGAGTGAAAACCATATCGAGTTGCGGGTGCAACTACCTCTTAGTAACGTCCAGCCGGAGCAGACTCGAAAGCATATACGAGGGTCCAGCCTGCTGCTTCTTGGCCGCTTTCTCGCTTTGGCAACACATCTTTGTACCCAGGTTCTACTCGTGCGGGCTCTGTCAAAGAGCGACTACGGCGCGTTCGCCTATGCGCTCTCGCTCATCTCGTTGGGCAAGAGCTTTGCGGCTTTCGGTCTGGATAAGGCGATCACGCGCTTTGTGCCGATTTACCAGGAGCAGCAGGACTACGGCAGGATGTTTGGCACGATTGTGCTCATGGTCAGCACGGTCCTGTCGCTCGGAGTGGCGGTTGTCCTCGTTGTTTATGGCCTGAGGGAGTGGATAGACCAGGATGTGGTTAACGACCAGAACGCGATGGCGCTGCTTTTGATTCTGATCATCCTCTCGCCAGTTCAGGCGCTTGAGAGTCTGATCACGGGTATGTTTGCCATCTTAGCCAGTCCGCGCGAGATCTTCTTCCGCAAGCATCTCCTGGGCCCGCAGCTACAGTTGATCGTGGTGGTGCTGGTGTTCTTCCTTGGTCAGCGTAACGCGTACTTTCTCGCAGGCGGCTATGTAGCTTCAGGGACCCTGGGCATTGTCATCTACGCGGCAATTCTGCTTCGAGTGTTGCGGAAACAGGGATTGCTCCGCCACTTCCGTCGCGCAGCCCTTAAGATACCGAGTCGGGAGATCTTCTTCTTCGCGATTCCGTTGCTTATCTCCGACGTAGTCTTCGTGCTGCGGAATTCGCTTATTGTTGTGTTCCTCGAACACTTCAAGAATACCGCTGATGTGGCAAACTTTCGCGCCGTCTTGCCGGTGGCCCGACTGAACGGGGTGGTTTACCAGACCTTTATGGTTCTTTTTATGCCGGTGGCGTCGCGCATGCTCGCCCGGAACGAGCGAGACGGCATCAACAACTTGTATTGGCAAACGGCGATCTGGATTGCGGTCATATCTTTTCCCATCTTTGCCCTGTCTTTCGGTCTCGCCAAGCCGCTGACTGTTCTGCTGTTTGGAGAACGCTACGCGCAGTCAGCCGTAATCCTAATGCTGCTTTCCATGGGCTACTATTTCAACGCCATCCTCGGCTTCAACGGCTTGTCGCTCCGCGTCTTTGGAAAAGTTCGGTACATGTTCACGGCCGACTTCCTGCTGGCAATTATCACCGTGGGCGCCAGCTGGCTGTTCATCCCCCGCTACGGCGCGCTGGGTGCCGCGATTGTTGCCGGCGGAACGCTCATCCTTCAAAACGTTCTCTATCAAATCGGTCTCGTTTACGGCACGGACATCAAGTGGGTCTCGCGCAGCCATGTCAAAGTTTACGTGATCATTGCACTGAGCACCGCGAGTCTGCTGCTTCTACCCCAGGTGTATGGGAGCCTTGCCGGCGTGCTGCTAATAAGCGTGCTGGTATTTTGGCTTAACCGTGAGTCGCTGAAAATCGGGCAGACGTTCCCCGAACTGCTGCGGCTACCGCTAGCGCGACGAATCCTCGGCGGGCAGAGAGAGCGCGCTTCGTTAACCGGCAAGCAGCAAACGGCAAACAAGAAAGATAGGAGCTTCAGAGGCAGCACGGTAATTCTGGAACACTTGCGTGAGAACGCGGCGCGGGAGTCCTGAGCACTTTGGTCCAAGCCATTAGCGTGGACTACTAAGTTGATTTGTAGCGCATGCTGTCCCGCTTGCGTCGGAGAGTTTGAATGGCAATGCACAGAACGCAACCTAGACACGATGCGCCCCTTCAGCAGGTTGACTATGATCTGCACGGATTGGTGGGCATCCGAGTGATCGACGCATCGATCGCAGACGCGGCCACTGTGGCTCGACAATTGGGACCGCTTCAGAAACCTCTCTCTGGTGAGCCCGACATCATCATCAGGTTTGTTGACCGGCTGCCCGGTTCTTCGTCCTTGTGCTACCTGGGCGCGGACGATGCCGGATTCACTGAGGAGGCCTTCGTCTTGCTTCAGGGACGCGTGCGCGCGCAAATACCTTTCAGGCAGATCGGCAAACAGTGTGAAATTGTCTGCGAGAGAGGTCTGCACAAGGTGCCGCTGCTGATCCCCATTGTCAATCTGACAGTGCTCAGTAAGGGAGCCCTTCCATTGCATGCATCGGCGTTCTGCTACCACGGAACGGGAGTGCTGATCGCCGGCTGGGCGAAGGGTGGCAAAACTGAAACTCTGCTTGCATTCATGGCCCAGGGCGCGGTTTACATCGGCGACGAATGGATCTACCTCAGTGCTGATGGCCAGCAAATGTATGGTCTTCCAGAGCGGATTCGTGTGTGGGATTCGCACCTGCGCGAACTCCCACGTTATCGACGCCGAATCGACCGAGGCGACCGGACGCGCCTGCGCATGCTTAAGCTATTCATTCAATTGTTCGAACGAAGAATAAGCAGCGGATCGCGGCAGGCATCGGTAATGGGCCGGCTGATTCGTCTTCTAAAGCGGCAGCAGTTTGTGCTGTTGCAGCCCCAGAAGCTCTTCGGTAACCGGGTTGCAACTCTGGCCGGCACCCCGAGTAAGGTCTTCTTTGTAGTCAGCCAGCACACTGACGAAGTGAACGTGCAACCCATGGACCCTCAGGAGGTCGCTCGGCGCATGGCGGCGTCGCTCCAGTATGAACGACTAGACTTCATGTCCTATTACCTTAAGTATCGCTTTGCCTTTCCCGAAGCACGGAACGAATTCATCGAGCGAGCCTGCGAACTCGAGCGTGACATGCTGGTGAAGGCGCTGGCTGGCAAGCCCGCCTATGTGGTCTATCACCCTTACCCGGCGCCGATTCCGGCTTTGTTTGACGCGATCAGTCCACTTATTGGCCGGGCGATGGCCCAGGGCGACCAGTATGGGTCTGGGAGGAGCACGGCGGTATCGCAATGGTCATGCCTGGGAGCGAAGGCATCCTTGCTTGCTGGGGTTGCGGAAAGGGAATGAGGCGGGCCCGGGATGCCTGCGCTCCCAGGATCGGACCTTGAAAGGATAGCAATCAGGTATCATGTTTTCTGTAGCACTAATTGGCCCAGACGGAGCGGGCAAAACCACCATAGGCCGGCATCTGGAACAGTCTCTTCCTTTGCCGGCCAAGTACCTCTACACGGGAATTAACCTGGCATCCAGCAACGCATTGTTGCCTACATCGCGGCTAATTCTCAAGATCAAACGCGCTTATGGATGGATGCCGGATAGCGATCCGCAAACGCCCAAAAGGGATGTGACGCTCAACCCGCAAAAGAGTGCAGCGAAACGCGCCGTGGCCTGGCTATGGTCCTATCTGAGTTTGGCGAACCTGTTGGCTGAGGAGTGTTTCCGCTACACCCTGGTCTGGTATTACAAGGCTTGTGGCAACGTCGTTCTGCTCGACCGTTGGTTTTTCGCCGACTACTACACGTCCGATGCAAACCAACTTAGAAGACAACCGCTCACCCGCCGAATCCACAGCTTCATGTTGCGTCGGGTCTATCCGAAGCCCGATTTGGTGATCTATCTCGAAGCGCCGGCCGAGGTGTTGTTGGCCAGGAAGCGGGAAGGAACCCTTGAGGGGCTCGAACGCCGGCGACAGAGGTATTTGCAACTCCGCGAGCAGGTCAAGCACTTTGTCGTTGTGGATGCAAGTCAGCCCGAACACAGCGTGGCCAAGGATATTACGTCGCTAATCTGTGCGTTCTACAAGTTCAATTACCGCAACAAAAGAGTCAGTGACAAACGCCGCATGGACATCGACATCAGTCGCCACACAGTTCAGAACAGCGAGCCGTGGGGACCGGGTTCCTTGCATTGGGAGCGAAGTCGCCCGGTCGCAACCGCTCGCGGTTCTGAATAGCAGGGAGATAGTAACAACCATGAAAATCTTAATTGCCAGCTCAATTTGCCAGCACGCAATTGAAAGGCTGCGTGAAGAACACGACGTCGTCTGCGCCTTCGGTGCGAAGGAGGTCGAGCTGAGGGCGTTGCTCGAAGACCGTGAGGTTTTGGTCTTCCGAAGCGGCGTCCGTATCACCGCCGAAGTCATGGAGTATGCGCCCGAATTGAAATTGCTTGTGCGCGCCGGCTCTGGAACTGACAACGTTGATCTTGAATATGCCTCCAGACGCGGAATCGCCTTTTCCCGGGTTGCCGAGCCCGGGGCGCAGGCCGTGGCCGAAATGAGTTTCGCCTTGATGCTCGCCTTAGCCCGCAACCTGCTGCGGGCCGATAACCTGACCCGGCAAGGCCGATGGGCCAAGGACGCGCTCCTCGGGTGTTCATTAACAGGCAAAGTACTGGGCATTGTTGGGGTCGGGAACATCGGCACGCGAGTCGGCGAACTGGGCGCCGCCTGGGGCCTGAAGCCAATCGGCTGCGTGGAGCAGCCCTCCGCGACTGTGGCAGCGGCGCTGCGCGACAAAGGAATCCACCTCGCAACGTTCGACGAGACCGTGGCGCGTGCGGATTTCTTGAGTATTCATGTGCCTCTGTCCGATTCTACCCGCAATTTAATAAACGAAGACGTCCTTTCGCGGATGAAAATGGGAGCGTTCCTCATCAACCTCGCTCGCGGCGGTGTAGTCAACGAAAAGGCGTTGTACCAGGCACTGACCGCGGGAACAAGACTGCAAGGCGCGGCTTTGGATGTTCACGAGGCTGAAGGCGAGGGAAAGATATCGCCTCTGGCAGGACTGCCAAATGTCATATTGACGCCACACATCGGCGCGATGACCATCGACGCACAGCGTGAGATCGGTAGACGCGTCAGGGCCATCATTGATTCTTTCATAGGTTCCTGTCCGCTACGCGAGGAAAGAGACTCCTCATTGACTTACAGCTTGCCCTCTAGGGGAGGCTTCCAGCTTTCACGATAAAAAGAAGCCAATTCTACTCACCCGGGAGATGTTACTCCTGGACTATTTCACATCTCCCTCGCGAAGTTAATCACCATGAGAAAAACGACACAGTTCAAGCGACTATTGCACTCCGCTCAAGTCGAGTTCTTGATGGAAGCGCACAATGGCCTGAGCGCCAAGATCGCTGAAGAAGCCGGCTTTAAAGCAATCTGGGGCAGCGGTCTCTCCATCTCCGCCGCCCTGGGAGTCCGCGACAACAACGAGGCCAGTTGGACCCAGGTGCTGGAAGTTGTGGAATTCATGAGCGATGCCACCAACATACCCATTTTGCTTGATGGCGACACCGGATATGGCAATTTCAACAATGTGCGCAGGCTGGTGCGTAAGCTCGAGCAGCGTAACGTAGCGGCCGTTTGTATAGAGGACAAGCTTTTCCCCAAGAGCAACTCCTTCAGTGAGGGTGAACCTCAGCCGCTGGCGGATATCAAGGAGTTTTCGAACAAAATTAAGGCAGCCAAAGACACACAGCGGGATCCGGATTTTTGTGTGGTGGCACGAGTCGAGGCGTTCATCGCCGGCCGGGACTTAACTGAAGCGCTCACGCGGGCCATGGCCTACTACGAGGCTGGAGCAGATGCCATTCTGATCCATAGCAAGCTTTCCACTCCCAACCAGATCCTTGAGTTCATGGAGCAGTGGAAGAACAATTGTCCGGTGGTGATAGTGCCTACCATGTATTACGGAACTCCCACTCGAGTATTCGAGAAGGCCGGTGTGAGCGTTGTCATATGGGCCAATCATTTGCTGCGGTCGAGCCTTGCAGCCATGCAGCGGACGGCTGGGAGGATCTATCAAGAGCAGTCTCTCTTAGCAATTGAAGCAGAGATCGCTCCGGTTAAGGAGGTCTTCCGCCTGCAAGGAGAGAGCGAGTTAAGAGCGGCGGAGCGGACGTACCTTCCCGTGAAAACCGGGTCTCACAAAGTCACTGTGCTAGCGTCAGCCGAGAAAGCAGAGGCTGATACCGCCTTGGATACGCAACCAGAAGCGACGCCGCAGATTATCCACCAGGCCCGTTTAAAGGATGCTCAATTCTCGATTGGCCGTACCCGTAGTCTTCCTTTCAAGAAGCTCTTAGGCCGGGCGCGACGATAAGTTCAGTAACACCGTAAAGAACCGAAGTGAGGGCAAGTAACGTGCGAAACCTGAGTAGCCAACAACCCCATGCCATCGTAATCGGACTGGAGAGCATTACCGGGCTCCAGACGGCGCGCATCCTGGCCAGGCACAAGGTTCCCGTGATCGCAATTGCTAAAGATCCGTCACACTATTTTTGTCGCACTAAAGTCTGTGAAAAGATCTTGATTGCGAATACAGCTGATGAGGAATTCATAAATGTGCTCGCAAACCTGGGCCCTCAGTTAGACGAGAAAGCAGTCCTTTTCCCCTGTTCTGATCTCAGCGTGCTCATAACTTCCCGCAGACGAGCCGAATTAGAACGTTGGTACCATGTGGTACTGCCTGCCCCTCAGATTGTCGAGATGTTGATGGACAAAGTCAGCTTCTACCAGTACGCAAACGCCGCGGGTTTGCCAGTACCTCGAACATTCATTATTAGAACGAAAGAGGAGGCGGAGCAGGCCGCCGGGGAATTAACCTTTCCCTGCATTCTGAAGCCATCGATAAGAAGCGCAGCCTGGCAAGCCAACAATAAGGCGAAGGTGCACAAGATAGCGGATGCTCAGAGTCTCATCTCGACCTATGAGAGGTGTTCCATGTGGGCAGACGCGTTGATGGTGCAAGAGTGGATCGAAGGATCAGATGCAGAGCTCTATTCCTGCAACTGCTATTTCACCGCTGATTCACGACCTCTCGTAACCTTTATTTCACGGAAGCTTCGGCAATGGCCACCCCAAACAGGCGTGAGTTGTCTCGGTGAGGAATGTCGAAACGATGTGGTGTTACAGGAGTCGATCCGCCTGTTTCAAAACGTGGGTTATCGAGGACTTGGGTACGTTGAAATGAAACGTGATGTGCGTACCGGAAAGCACTTCATTATCGAACCGAACATAGGTAGGCCAACTGGAAGATCAGCCATAGCTGAGGCAGGAGGCGTGGATTTGCTCTACGCTACGTATTGCGACAC
>DATEUF010000381.1:0-5341 GCA_035283325.1 Pyrinomonadaceae bacterium
AGATTGTTTTGCGCGGCAGGAGTCGGCAAGTCGGGCCACAGCAAGCCCAGCAAAAATTCACGGCTGTGCTCATGATCCGACTCGATCAGGAGATAGGCCAGCAGTCCGATCGCCTTACGGTTGGTGAGGGTGATGGCTCCCAACTGGCGATGCTCGATCTGCAATCGACCCAGTAAAGAAAAAATCATTTCAGGCAATATTGGTCCAAATAATGATAAATTAATGACCGATTGTTAAACTATCAAAAGTATAACACCGGGAACGGAAAACACCATCTGTTCCAATAACCATAACCATTGTTGCGATTTGATCTGGATCGCAGCCCACACAAGACAGGAGAATAACCATGTCAACAGAACATAATAAGGAAATCGTCCGCCGATTTGTAACGGAAGCATTGTCCGGTCGCAATTTAGGCCTGGCCGACGAAGTGCTAGCACCGAACTACGTGAACCGCATGACAGGTGCCGACCTGGCGGCCTTCAAGGGGATGCTCACAGGCATGAGCACGGCTCTCAGCGACGTTCGGTTTGAAATCGATGATTTGGTGGCCGAAGGGGATTCGGTGGTGGCTCGATGGAAGATGGAGGCAACCCACACCGGTTCTCTTATGGGAGAGACACCCACGGGAAAGCGGGTTTCGTCTCGCGGCCTGACGTACTACCGTCTGGTCAACGGCCAGATCGTGGAAGATGACCCGATGTCGTCGCCCGATCTGTTGCAGGCGCTTGGCATCCAGATGCCAGCATAACCCGGCCAATAGACCGATTTAGACCTAACGGCCGTTCATGATTGCTCGCGGGCGGCCGTTATATATAGCGCACTTGAAGGAGAACTTAATCATGGATCACACGAATTCAATTCAACGCCTTTACGACCTGATCAACGCCGGTGACATTGACGGTTTCGGCCGGCAGCTCGCCGATGACTTCGTCGAGCGCGAGGAAATTCCAGGCCTCCCACCGACAAAGGACGGCGTCGTCCAGTATTTCCGGATAATGCTCGCCGCGTTTCCGGATATGCGGATGGATGTTCAAGACTCGTTTGCCAGCGGCGACAAGGCAGTTGCCCGTTTGCGAATAAGCGGGACGCACCAGGGTGAGTTCATGGGAATACCGGCAACGGGCAAGCCGGTCTCCGTGAATCTCATTGACATCACTCGCTTTGGCGATGACGGGCTGGCCCGCGAGCACTGGGGAGTGGCCGACCTGCTCGCTATGATGCAGCAACTCGGCGTAATCCCAGCCGGGCCACCTGCTTAGCCGGCCACAGGCAGTGTCTACACGTTAGGCGGCTGGTTCAACAGGAGTATTCTGCAAAATTCTGATATGTATGTTGTGAAAGGGCGTAGGCTCATCCATAACATTCTTCCCAAAAAAAGAAGAACGCTGTGGAAGCCTATCGCCCTCAAAGGAGTAGCCATGAACAAGCCTAACCAATCGATTACAGGAATTGCTGAAATAGCGTTGCGTGTCCACGACCTTGATCTGATGAGAAGATTTTACGAACAAGTGATAGGTCTTGAAGTTCTACGAGACAACGAACATAGCGATGGTACAGCCATATTTTTTGCCGTCGGGGCAGGGAATCACCACCTGGCGCTTTTCCCAGAGAAATTGACAGGATGGTACACGCGAGATAAATCTCCTCAAATCGACCCGAAGCTGACTACCCTTTCTCATTTTGCCCTTAGTATTGCGCTCGATGATTTTGAGTCTGAAATGAAACGGATAGACCAGCTCGGTATTGAGATCGTAGAATCAAGGACATCGAGTTGGCTGCACTGTCGGATGTTTTACTTTTTCGATCCCGAAGGGAACTTGATCGAGTTCAACAGTTATGATGAGAGTATCCGGTCATGGTGAGCGACGAAAAGACGACGCTGTATCTAAATGCCGCCTGACAAAGCGTGCACCTGACGTGTGGGATTCTGCGACATTTTCAAGCATTTTTATAGCTTCGGCATCTTCCTGCTCCCAAGTAGAAACCACGCCCGCCCACACGCAGGTAACGCAAGCCGTTAGGTGGCATGTTTCGGACTTTACGATGGACAGTGACAGTATTTCTGCATCAAGGTGATCGCGATGGAAATCACAAATCCAGATACCTTCCTGGTTCGAGCAGGGTTCGTCCTTTTCATGCTCGCACTGCTCACAGGGTTTTTAATCCCTTTGCTTCTCAACCAGAAGATGGCCCTCGCCGCTCACGTCACGGGCATCATGAACGCGCTCGTGTTGATAGTACTCGGTCTCGCCTGGGGACTCCTCACCGTTAGCCCACTACAAGCTAATCTCACGCGGGGCGCCTTTCTTTACGGCACATACGCTAACTGGGTTGCTTCCTGCCTTGCCGCCGCCTGGGGAACGAGTCGCCTGACGCCTCTGGCAGGCGCCGGGTATGGCGCCGCACCGTGGAAGGAGGCGGTGGTGCAGGGACTTCAGGTATCGCTCGCCCTGGCGATTCTCGCTGGGGCGGTCCTGGTGGTCTACGCGCTTCGCTAAAAGCCAGCTGCCATGTAGCCCACGCTTTGTGAGCATGTGGAGGAACCTATGTCAACAGAAAATGAAGCAGCCATCAAAGTAATCGTCGAACTCCAGGCCAAACCAGGCAAGCGGGTTGAGCTCAAGAATCTGATCGATAATGTGGCAGCGAAATATCGACCGGGTCAGCCAGGTTTTCTAGAAAGCACGACCTATGAGGTGGTTGATAATCCCAACATACTGGTTGAGATTGCCGATTGGGCGTCGGCCGAGGTGAGGGCAGCGGTGATGCAACAAGCCATGGCCGACGGCGCCTATGCACCTCTGGAGGAACTTTTAGCCGCGCCATTCAGGGCAACGGTCATCAGACAGCTGCCTTGATAAGCGCCCAGCGTCGCACGTACGATTACTTTTTCTAATGTTTTCACAAAAGGAGCTTATTATGACTACTATCGCCAGCACATTACCCAGTCACCGCACTTCACTTCTTCGTTTCAGTGCGATCGGCGGATTGATCATCGGTACAGCCGATGCAATCATCTATCACTGGTTTGTTTCTAGTGTCCTGGCTGGGTACCCATTAATGGCTGTCTATCAATATATCGCCAGCGGCGTATTGGGTGAATCCGCCTTCGCAGGCGGCATCGCCACCGCCTTGCTTGGGGTGCTCTTTCACTTCATCGTTTCCTTTGTAGTTGCTGGTGTTTTTTTCCTGAGCGCCAACCGCATTTCTCTCCTACGCCGCTACCCCATGGTTGGCTCGTTCCTGTATGGATTTGGCGTTTTCATTGTCATGAACATGATTGTAATCCCTCTCAGTGCAACACCTCCATTACCAGCTCCAACAACACCCCAGCTCATTTTGAATCTCATGGATCACGTCCTGGTCGTCGGGCTGCCGTTAGGAATACTCGTGCGGCGGTCTGCGAACACCCATTAATCGTTTACTGTGTCGTTTCAATGTTGATCGTCAACCCTATCTATTACCCAAGGAGAGTATCCAATGTCAACTGAACAGAACAAAGCTATCGCCCGCCGTTTCCTCGAGGAGGTCTTTGGGCAGGGGAAGCTGGCCGTGGCCGATGAGATCGTCGCCCCGGACCATTTCGACCATGGCCCAGGCACTCTGCCCGGAATGCCGCCCGGCCCAGAAGGCAGCAAATTGCTCGTCACGGTCTATCGCAACGCCTTCCCGGACATTCACTTCACGATTGACGAACAGATCGCCGAAGGGGATAAGGTCGTGACTCGGTGGACAGGGCATGGTACGCACAAAGGCGAACTGGCCGGCATCCCGGCGACCGGCAAGTCGGCCACTGTCACCGGGATGGGCGTAGACCGAATTGTGAATGGAAAGATCGTCGAGAGTTGGGGAATCTTTGACCAATTCGGCATGTTGCAACAACTTGGTGTGATTCCAGCCGGGCCCCCGGCCTAGTGCGCTTTAGGAGGAACCCATGTCATCAGCAAATGAAGCAGCCATCAAGGTGATCGTTGAACTACAGGCCAAACCAGGCAAGCGGGCTGAGCTCAAGGACCTGCTCGAAAGCGTTGCGCTGAAGTTTGGACCGGATGAGCCCGGTTTCCTGGGCAGCACGCGCTACGAGGTGCTTGATAACCCCGACATCCTGGTTGAAATCGCTGAGTGGGCGTCGGCCGAGGTGCGGGCAGCGACAATGCAGCAGGCCATGGCCAGCGGCGCCTACGCACCTTTGGGAGGTCTGTTAAGTGCGCCCTTCAAGGCGACGGTCATCAGGCAATTGCCTTGATCCGTTCACACATCCAATGATCTGTAACTATTGACGCGACTCGCTGGTTTCGTTTTATCGTCAATCTTCAAGAACAAAGGTTTTTTCCACGTAGTGAATAGCTGATCAATTCACTGAAGAACTCTAATCGGTCATTACAAAGGAGGATCGAAATGTCAAGGAATTCTGTCTACACCCGCACATCCCTGCTGGCGATTTTCTTCCTGACACTCCACATAACAGACGACGTCATCCGAAAGGCGGACGGAGCAGACCAGGGAGGATTCGGCAGCCTCTTTTTGTTGCTCGTTATAGTTGTCTGGCTGTATGGAATCCTATGGCTGACTGAACGAAAGTCTGGCTACATTATCAGCCTGATCATTTCATTCCTTATGTCGGTCATTCCCGTTGCCCACCTCACAGGGCTCGGAGGAGACGCTCTTCCCGGCCAAATCGCCACTTCCAGCGGGCCCTTCTTCGTCTGGGTGGTCTGGGGGCTCGGGGTAACCGTGATCCCCTCCCTGGTTTTCTCAGCGGTTTTACTGTTCAGCCCGACCAGGGAAAAGACCGCCGCGCCGAACAGGGCTACGGTCATCAGCCAGCTGCCCTGATGCGTACACATCCAACGATCGGTAACGATTACAGTGTCGTTTCAATTTTTATCCTCAACCCTATCGATTACACAAGGAGATTACCCAATGTCAACTGAACAAAACAAAGCTGTTGTCCGCCGTTTCCTCGAGGCGAGCTTGAACGCCATGAACAGCGACATCGTGGACGAACTATTCGCTCCCGACTATGTCAACCACTTAGTCCCTGGAGGACGCGAGGGTTTCAAACAGTTCTTCACCACGTTTCGCTCGGCTTTCCCCGATCTCAAGATGGACTATAAAATCGAGCGCCTGATGGCTGAAGGCGATTACGTTATGGTGCGAGTCACCACACACCTTACAAACGCCGGCAAAGAAGCAACGGGATCGGGGCTGGGCGAATATCGCCTCGCTAACGGTAAAATTGTGGAAGATTGGCCCGTAAGCGGCGCCTTAGAGTTGTTGCAACAGGTTGGGGTGGCCCTTCCAGGGTAGGGCGAGAGGTAGGTAATCAGCGGGAATA
>DATEUF010000382.1:0-78505 GCA_035283325.1 Pyrinomonadaceae bacterium
TGACGATGTCCCGTTTGGGGATTCAGAGCAACGAGCGACTGGAACAGTACTTACGCGAGCGCCTGCCGGTGACGCGTTTTGAAGACCTTCCAACACCTTTTGCTGCTGTTGCTACAGATTTGAATTCGGGAGCAGAAGTCGTGATGGGCCATCAGGGCGATCTGCCTTTCGCCATTCGGGCAAGCTGCGCGATTCCCGGATGGTATGTGCCAGTCATGGATGAGTATGGCCGGCAGTTGGTGGATGGGGGTTTGGTGGCCAACATCCCTTCCGGAGTGGCGCGGTCGCTGGGTGCCGAAATTGTAATCGCCGTTGATGTCAATGCCGAAGGTGCCCGCTTTCTGGGTCCATCGTTGTCCATACTGAGTGTCGTTTTGCAGTCGATGCTACTCGTTCAGCGAACTGCTGCCGTACACCAATTGGAGAAAGCCGACGTTATTATCAGGCCCAAAGTTGGTCACATTCGCTGGGACGAAATGAGGCGCGCCGAAGAACTAATAGCCGCCGGTTACGATGCGGCAATCGAAATGATGCCGGAAATCAAGCAGATCATTGGGGCGGCGAGTGAATTCGCTCCCAAGTGGTACCAATTGAGGCGCCGCAAAGCTAGTAGAGTCTAAACGAGAACCCACCTCACTCCGGTAAAAAGAGCCACCGAACCCCGCCGTTTGAAGAATTTCTCTCCAATTACGTCTTTATAAGAAACATCCAGAATTGACGGAGCACTGAAGGGTTTAACGGGCAAGGAAGACCGGCGGTCGGGGTGTGCCTTCAGTTTGCCCTCTCACACGCCATGCCGATTGAGGTCACATCCATTCCGGAACGCCGTTGGACCGTTTCCCTTCCACGTAGGGGCGGCCGCAAAAGCCAATCGGTTCATCGAATTAATGCTCTCACTATCCGGCCCCTGCCCCTTATTCTCGCCGTAGCACTCATGACGGGGGGCGACGCTTTGCTGCGTTCATACAGGTATTATTCCCGAATGATTGACGCTCGGCTGGCGAGTGGGTATTTGACCAGCCGCCCCGGCATCTATGCCGCGCCGCGAACAATTCGTCCTGGTCAGGGCTTCTCGCGCAATGAGCTGTTGAGTGCGCTGCGGCGCGCGGGTTATGTGCAAAACACAGTTAGCGATATCTGGAGTGGGAGTTTCGCCATTCGGGACGGATCGATAGAAATTCGTTCTCGCCGAATGAATGAGTCGGGACAGCAAGAACCCGTGCGGGTTGGATTTGATTCAAAAGGAACTATTACAGAGTTGACCATTGCTGGGGTTTCGCTGGCATCTCTCACTCTGGAACCCGAAGCCCTGAGCAATGACCTTTCCGTCAAAGCACGTGAACCGCGGACCCTGACATATTCGGAGATCTCTCCTTTACTGGTCCATGCCATACTTTCAATTGAAGACGAAAGATTTTTTGCGCACCGGGGAGTGGACATTTTCGGTATAGGACGTGCTCTTTTGAACAATGCCACCGACAAACGCCTTGGACAGGGCGGGTCCACAATCACTCAGCAGTTGGTAAAGAACACATACCTCTCGCCCGAACGGACCTGGCACCGGAAGTATGCGGAGGCAATGCTGGCAGTGGCGCTGGAGCGGCGGCTTTCGAAGGAAGATATTTTTGCGCTGTACTGTAGCGAAGTCTATTTGGGACAGCGTGCAGGCGTTGGTGTACGTGGTGTAGAACAAGCTGCCGCCGTCTATTTTGGAAAGCGACTAGCGGAACTGTCTCTCGGTGAGGCAGCGATTATTGCCGGAATGATTCAAGGACCGATGCGTTATTCGCCGGAAAGACATCCGGAAGTCCTGCGGGAACGGCGAAACCGCGTGCTTGCTGCTATGCTGCATGCCGGCTGGATTACGACTGAGCAGGAAAGCGCCGCGGCAAACGAACCCATTTGGCTGGTAGCGCCGAATGTTGAAAATGGCGCGCTGGCGCCTTATTTCATCGACTATGTGAATCGAATCGCTGAGGAACAACTTGAAACGTCTGGTGAGTACCAGCAGGTTTACACCACCATCGATCTTGAGTTGCAAAAGATTGCTGAAACTGCTGTCCAGCGTCAGCTAAGCAAACTTGACGCAACCTCCAACAACCATGCCTCGAAGCCGCAGGCCGCCTTGGTTGCACTTGACCCGCAAACCGGAAACGTACTGGCCATGGTCGGTGGCCGCGACTACCGTAGTTCGCAATTGAACCGAGCTACCGATGCGCGCCGTCAACCTGGTTCTACTTTCAAGCCGTTTGTATACGCGGCAGCCTTTGAAGACGGGATCTCTCCCTTGCGGATATTTACTGACGCTCCACATGAATTCTCATACTCCCACAATCGTACCTATCGTCCGGCAAATTTTGGAAATCTCTACTCGATGGGTGAGGTTCCGATGCGCACGGGTCTCGTGAAATCTCTAAACGTCGTGACTGTCGATGTGGCCATGCAGACCGGTCTTGCTCGGATAGCTAATCTGGCGGAAGGCTTTGGACTTCCCAAACCGGAGCGCTACCCGTCGCTTGCTTTGGGCGTCAGCGAAGCAACACCACTGCAAATGGCGGCAGCGTATGCAACGTTCGCCAATGGCGGCCGCAAGGTGACGCCGAGAGTCATCGCCAGCGTTGCGGAACCGCCGGCGACGCACGCCTCGACCGATGACGGTCAAGGCTCGCAGTTGATTAGCCCGACCACTGCTTACATGATTACCAACACTCTTGCGTCAGTGGTGGAACGTGGAACAGCGCGTAGTGCGCGCAACGCAATTAGTGGAACGGCGATCGCTGGAAAGACGGGAACGTCGCGTGATGGTTGGTTTGTTGGCTATACGCCGGGGTTGGTTTGCGCGGTTTGGATCGGTTTCGACGATAACAGTCAACTAGGTCTAACGGGAAGTGAGGCGGCATTGCCTGCCTGGATTGAGTTCGTGCGTGGAGCCGTCGGGTTAAGGCCCGAACTCGGAGGACGGACGTTTGAGTGTCCCGAAGGGATAAAGTTTGTTGAGGTCGACATGGACACGGGACTCTTGTCGACACTCATGTGCCCTCACCGAGAGTTAATTGCTGTGACCGAAAAATTCCAACCAAATCTGGAGTGTTACTTTCACGGCAATCTTCCGCCTTCCCGCGAAACTGAAACCACAGAACCGATGATCGAAGGTCCTTTCGGCCGGGAATCAAAATCGAGGGATCTGTTTTTTGCCCGCGATCGCGGGGTACTGAGCGGAACATGGGTGCAAGTTGATGCCATCGGACGCCGCACTCTCGTAAACGACATGCGTTAAGCCCAGGAGTCCCAATACTCCTCTATACGGGCCAATTCTTCAACGCTTCTCCAGGAGCACTTCTGCAAGCGCATGCTCAGCCGTATGCGAAAGCGAAAGGTGCGCCACGCTCGCACCTGACTCAGTGAATAATTCCTCTACCAGCCGGTGCAAGATCAGATACGGCGCGCCAGACTGATGCGCCGCGATCTCCACGTCGTGCCAACTAATTCCCCCCCGCCAACCCGTATTGAGTGCCTTGAGTGTCGCTTCTTTTGCCGCAAACCGCGCGGCATAATGTTGAGCAGAGCTGGCGCCGCGACTGTCGCAATAAGCACGCTCTGCTGTAGTAAAAACGCGCTCAGCGAAACGCGGCGTGCGCAAGAGCACTTCGCGAATTCGGCGAACTTCGATAATGTCTATGCCGATGGAAATGATCATAGATGACTCTGCATTGCAGCACGCCGGCTTCTACTGGCGCGCAAATGATGATCTTCGCGTCCTTGTCTGTGACCCTCTGGAACGCGTGGGGTTCACGAACGGTTTTTCCACGCGCCTGGGGGGCGTCAGTCGCATGCCTGAGAACGCCCTCAATCTCGCCGGATTTAATGAGGACGCGGCCGAGAACATTTTGGAGAACCGGCGCCGGTTTCTCAAGCTTTTCCCGGGCGAGTGGGTGCTAGCCGGTTGTTGGCAGGTTCATGGAACCGATATGCGCCTCATTCGCGAGGCAGAGGAAGCGAAACCCGCAGAGAATGCTCGCGGTGAGACTGTCTATTGTGACTCGATCGTGAGCAACACTCAAAAGGTGCTTGCCGCGGTTAAGACGGCTGATTGCGTTCCACTGTTGATTGGAGACTCACAAAAGGGGGCGTTCGCGGCGGTACACGCTGGTTGGCGTGGCACACTGGCGTTTATTGCCACACAAGTGATCAAGCGTCTGGTCCTTGAATATGACTCACGACCCCGAGACCTGCGAGTGGCGATAGGACCGGCGGCTGCGGGCTGTTGTTACGAAGTTGGCGGTGAAGTGGTTAACGCTTTCAGAGAACGATATCCAGAGATAGACGATCTAACCAGGCCTGTGCGCGGAGACCATGCGCTGATCGATCTCGTCAAAGCGAATCGCTATCAACTGCTCTCGGCGGGAGTTGATGCGGACCACATTCACGTGGCGCCGTTTTGCACGATGTGCCGCCCAGACCTTTTCTTCTCTTATCGGTGTGAGAAGAAACTTCATGGAAAAGTTGGCCGTCTGATGGCGGTGATAGGAAGGGCTAGCTAACGAGCAAAGGGCGAAGGGCAAAGAGCGAAGAGCGAAGGGGATGGCGGATTGCGGATTTCGGACTGCGGATTTTATGCTCCTAGCCCTTTGCCCTTTGCCATAAATCAGCAATTCGCAATCCGCAATCCGAAATCCCCCTTGGCCCTCTGCTCTCTGCCCTCTGCCCTTTGCCGCCTTAGCCGCCTTTTCCGATTGGCATGCGCAATTCCCGAGTCTGCGGGGGGAAACAGAAATCATCATTGCAGCTTTGGTAACGCAGGCGCGCTTTTACCTCCGCTATGTCTGACCCAACGCTTCCAGGAAGAGTAACCGTAAATCGCATCGTCGCCCGACCCTCGTAAACAGATACCTGCTTCTTAGAAAACTTCAATTTGCGAAAGACGGGTCGCGGATATATAACGCGCCCGATCCGGACGCCCTTGGGCGCTTCGAGCTGCAATTCCGTGGCAATGAGAAACTTTTCCAGTGGTCTCGCCGAATTCACATGAAATCCGGCTGGAATGTCCATAATCACGACACCCTGAAGCGTCCGGCCGCGAGTCTCCTTGCCGCTTAAATGACCGCTGACTGCGATGTTGGGCGCCGATTGCGCTGAACGGCTGGCGTAGAAGGTGCTAGGAGCGCTGAGTAGGGACAGAGCCAAAAGAGATTGGACCATTCCACGTATCAGTCTTCCAATGCTCATCAAGTTATCCTCGCATGGGTTAGGTGGTGGCAGCGCTCATGATGGAGTGGCGTGCTGCAAGCTGACCGCAGGCAGCAT
The DNA here is from genome assembly GCA_035283325.1 of Pyrinomonadaceae bacterium. GTDB lineage: Bacteria > Acidobacteriota > Blastocatellia > Pyrinomonadales > Pyrinomonadaceae > PSRF01. The sequence goes on from DATEUF010000382.1 coordinate 5,305, forward strand.
AAATGTCTTGTCCACGTGGTTTCCGCACGAAAGCCTGAACACCCCTCGCCTGTAGAATCGCTTTGAAGCTGTCTATGCGTGCAGTGTCCGGTGGATGGTACGGGAGAGGTTCCGCCTTGTTGTGCGGTATGAGATTGACTTTCGCGCGCAGTTCATGCCGGTTGAGTAGTTTCGCGAGCGCGTTGGCGTCTTCATCTGAATCATTCACACCGGCTAACAGCACGTATTCAAAGGTCAAGCGTTCACCCGGCCGCAACGACTGCTCAAAATCTTTGCAGGCGCGAAGTAACTCCCGCAGCGGCCAGCGTTTGTTTATCGGCATCAGCTGATCGCGCAGTTTGTCGGTGGCGGCAGCAAGCGAGATCGCCAGGTGAGGGCGATCTTCCAACCTTGCCAACTTGCGAATCTGGGGAACTACTCCGGCTGTCGATATGGTGACCCGGCTGGGAACGATGTGCAGACCTCGAGGATCCGCCATGAGCCGAAGCGCTTTCATGAGTGATTCAAAATTGAGCAATGGTTCGCCGGCGCCCATGCCTACAAGGTTGGCGCCGCGCGGCGGTCGCGCACCTACGCCATAAGCATCATTAAGGGCAACTATTATCTGTTCGACAATCTCTCCCGGTCCGAGCGAACGCAAAAGTCCTAACTGTGCGGTCAAACAAAAACTGCATTGCAGTGGACACCCTGATTGAGAAGAAAAACAGATGGTGTCACGACGTTCCTCAGGGATAAAAACCGTTTCTACAGGGAATCCGTCAGCGGTCTTCATCAAATATCGTCGGGTCCCATCTCTGGAAACATAGCGAGACTCCAACACCAGAGTTGAAGCAATCGCCTGTTTATCGAGATTGGCCCGAAGAGCCTTTGGCAGATCCGTCATTTGGTCGAACGAAGTCAGGCGACGATGCTGCAACGAAGCGAAGATCTGCCTGCCACGATAGGCAGGCTCGCCTAGCCCCATAAGGTAAGAAGAGAGTTCGCTCTCTGAAAGCCCTGTCAGACTGTCGCGCTGATCCATAGTCAGATTTATCTTAGCACTCCAATGTGCTTCGTTACGATTCACCGTCCTGCCCACCCGTTGGACGCGCATCATGGCAATAGTTCCCCCAAGGGTTCAATGCGAACACATCCACTTGTGGCTGATCCTCGATAATAGCCCGAAGCATTTTTCACGCATTGGTTTTGAATCCGGAAATCGGTGTAATCTGTGGATAAACAAATGTCCACCGTGGCCAACGTCGAAAGAAAGATCCGGCGCGTTGAGGGTTTTGCCGTGCGCATTCTCCATCTGGCAGGCTCAGATGTACGTGGCGACCGGGCAGGAATGCCGCAATACGATTATCACCGAGCGGCTGAGAACACGATCACCGTGGAAACCTGGAAAGCAACCAGATTCCGGCCGTCCTATCCCGGGTTTGAAGTGGTAGTTGTGGATCGCCGGGGCAATCCCATGCAGGGAAACACGAAGCTTGGAACTGTAAGAGAGACTTACCTGGGACGATAGTCTAACTTATTGCACTACTGAGAACTTGGCTGAGGGCGAGAGCGTCTGTCCCGTCACGCGATCTCTAATTCGAATTGCCAACTCATAATCGCCCGGCACCAGCAGGCGAGTGTCGATGAGGCGTGCCAACGTCAATCGTTGACCGGAGTCACTTAGCCCGCGCCAGTCTTCCGCCTGTTTGCCCAATTCCTTGGAGTCTTTCAACAGCGCGTATTCAACATCCACGGCAGGGCGTAAGGTGGTCTGATCGATCCCCGCATTGTAAACCTGCATGTAGACACCAACGGGTTGCCCACGGCGATAGACGGCGGAAACGTTGGGAATCACTTTCGTCTGTCCGATTACAAACTGACCCACTGCCGGCTGATCGACCAGGCTCTCCAGCTTGGCAGCGAGTATGAGCGTTGAGGTTGACAACTTCTGCGAATCGTACTTAGGAACCGTAAAGCCGACGTGGCGAATGCCTGTGGCTCCCGAGGTGACGTCACGAACAATCACATCCACTTTATAAGTACCGGGTTGCAGCGCTACGGCTTTCTGATATGCCGACTTTCGATCCTTTGCCTCCGTCAATTCGGTTGGCGTCGCGGTCGTAATCACCGGGTCTTCAAAGATGCCGGCCCGGCGCCCGGCAACGGAAGTAATTCGACCGAAGATGTTGATTCGAGCTTGTTGCAGACCCCCGCTGTCCTGAAAAACCAGGTCTCTGTTTTCAGTTTGGATAGTAAAGGCAGTAATGACTCGCTCATCTGATTGGCGAAAGAAATCTACGCGAATATCAAAGTCCAGAGGATTATCTTCGATGGCAGGGGAACCTGTTAACGCGCCAGCCAGATCATTGAATTTTACCTGGGGTGGACGGCTAAGATCGGCCAGGAGTTGCAATCGAGAAAAAGGACTGTCCTGTTCGCGCTGATAGTTTGCGTTTCCAATGCCACCTGCGCCGGAAATCCTATCCGCTTTGCTGGATAGGCCCAACTGTTCTGAGAGGGTTAAGCCGGCGCCAGGAATCATCAACATCGCATCCTTTTCATTCGGGTTACGAGCGATGCGGTACTCTCCGCTGCCGGTTGGATCAACAAACTCTATTTCAATTCCTGATCCTACATTGGCGAGGTAGCGATAGAACCAGATCTCGAAAGGATAAGTAGTGGTTGAGCCGCCACCTTCATAAGAAGGTCGATCATAGGCGCCACCCATAGGGTGCGTTTCACGCTCGTCCGGCTTTCCATACATAATCCAGATACGACCGCGATCAGTCTTCCAACCGGGAACTCCGGAGCTAAAGTGCTCGTTTGCGTAAGCAATGCGCTCGTAATACTCCTCCTTGTACTCATTCTCGTCCGTATCCGGATCCGGATCGCGCCGGCGCCAAAACTCTTCGATGAATTTTTCCCGTTCGTCGTCGGTTTGGAGCTTCTTGAAGGCCTTTCGCTCCTCCTCCGTGATTATGTAAGTGACGTCCTTCTCGAGCCAATCCTTGTATGCCTTTTTGAGTTCAGGCTTGACATTCCGCGGCTTCTCCATCGGATCCTGACTGTTTTGGGCAACTGCAAAAGCGGCCCACGCCAGAATGGTTGACGCGACGACTGCCAGATAAAACGGGCGTTTCTGATAAAACATTTTGGGAACTCCCAGGTATCTTCTATGAACTCAAAAGTTACGGCAGGACTGCCGGCAAGCTGAAGCAACGGATTCTAAGGGCTCGCAGTGAACACAGTCAAGATGCGGGAAATCGCGAGCTTAGTTGCCCTCCATTCGCAGATTCCACCGATTGCAGAAACAGACCTGAATTACGTAGGCCGGCGGCTCAATTCTTCTTCTGCTCCTGCCGTCTGCTCCTGCCGCCTGCTCCTGCCGCCTACCTCCTGCCGTCTGCTGTTAATTGCTCTGAATCTGCGTAATCTGCGGACTAGGCCGCGCGGCGGGGCCTGGAGAATATCCAGGCAACCAATATGGAGACAATGTAAAGAACCATCATTGGTGCAGCGAATAGGAGCATATTCGGAACGTCGCTGGTTGGGGAAAGAACTGCAGCCGCAACCAGAATAACGATCAGGGCGGTCTTCCAGATGCGCAGCAGAAAACCGGCGGTAATGAGACCGATCCGCGCCAGAACGTAGGTAACTGCGGGCATTTGAAACACGATTCCCATACCCAGCATGACGATAATTATAAAATCGAAGTAATCGTCTGCCTTCAGTAACAAACGAAAGTCCTGCCCTAACCCGAGCAAGTACCTGGCGGCTGGCGGAAAGATCACCTTATAAGCAAAAGCGGCACCCAGGACAAACGAGATCGACGAGAGGGCGATAAATGGCGTGATGTAGGCGCGTTCGTGCGGGTATAGTCCTGGCGCGACAAACGCCCAAATCTGAAAGAGCAGGAATGGCACAGACAGGCAAATTGCTGCGTAGAGCGAAACTTTTACGTAAAGGGAAAACGGTTCAAGCGCACTCGTTACTATCAACTTGTCGCTGATGCCCGAATAGGGCTGGGGCAACGCGGTTAAATCAACAGGAAGCCGAATACCCTTCGGAATTACAATCGCTCCTGTAAATAAGGGCTCGTCGGTGAAGAGTCCCAGATGTCCTTGCGCGTCTCTGGTGACGCGGGCGAGCACAGAGGTTCCTACGGGAATAACTGCCGCTCCCAACTTAGTCTCCTCAGGGAAAACATACCTGCCCACGTCGCCCTCTTTGACCGAGCCGAGCGACGTTATTGTTTCCTGGTTCGTCAAACCCGCGACCGGCGCCTGCCGTCTTTGGGCTTCAGCCAAAGCTTGCTCAACAGGGATCGCCAGAAATCCATAGATCCTATCCGATATAAACCAGCAGAGAGTTGCGGCTATGAAGACGAAGAGGATGGAGTGAATCAAGCGCCGGCGCAATTCGTCCAGATGCTCGAGAAATGACATCTGGCCGCCCAGTTCTTCCTCTTTCTTCGTCTGACCTATCGCGCGCGCTTTCAAAAGGGATGACATTTTTTACCGAAGGGGCTTCTCAGCTTACAGCCAAGTGCGTTTGTTTGATGTTTCGTCGGGCACTGCAACGGATTCTTCGCCACCCGAAATATTTTTGAACTCTCCGTCAGCCGAAACGCCATGACTCTGTGAAGGATCCACAACGGGTGATTGGCGCGCTTGAGCGCCCCATATCGAATCTGTTTCCAAAGCCGATCTGCCAATGTCTTTTTCTTCCAAGGCTGTACTCTCCAGTGCGACCTCTCTCTCCCACGTTCGCTTGAAATCCTCCGAAGCCTTACGGAATTCTGCGAGACTCTTGCCGAGAGACCGACTGATCTGTGGCAGCTTGCGCGGGCCAAAAAAGATCAGGGCCATTATCAGAATGAAGAACAGCTCCGTGCTGCCGAGCGAATCGAGTATTAGCAGGTACACCGTTAAATGCCTTCCTTCTGTTGCAGTTGGAATTGTAGCGCGTCCGGGAATGAAATCTGAAGGAGCGCCTGCTGCCCGGCCCGTGTTTACAATCTTTTCGGGCCTTGTAACCAGATCCAACCGTATGCCTGCCAGGGGGCGCGGACTCCCAGTGCCGGCTCTTCTTGACATGACATCACGGCATGCGCGACCTTCTCTTTAAAGTTGCTGCTAAATGAAAATGGGTATGAGAGAGCCGGCCGAAGCCTATCACTTCACGTCGAGGACAGCGGTTGGTCTTCTACAGGAATTCGCCGACGTTGCCGAAAGAGTTGCCGCCACAACTCGCAAGCTCGAGAAGACCGAATTGCTGGGAGCGTATTTTCGTAGTGTCAACGACGCGGATCTTCTGCGCAGCGCCCGATACTTTGCTGGCCACCAATTTGCGCTAAACGATGCCCGTACTACCAATGTAGGCGGCAGCATCATCAGTGTGGCCCTGAGCGAAGCGACTGGATTCAGCTTGGAAGATCTTGCGCCTCGCTATGTAAGGCTGGGAGATGCGGGAGAGGCAGCCTATGAAGCCGTCAAGGAAGCTCGCCACACTTATCAAAAGCCAATAATAACGCTCGCAGAAACAGAATCGATAATTAATCGTCTGAGCCAAACCAAAGGCACAAAGAACAAGACGGCGCTGTTGGCAACTGTGCTTCATCAGGCCACTCCACTGGAGGCCAAGTATCTGATCAAACTGCTTGTCGGGGATCTAAGGATCGGTTTGCGAGAGGGATTAGTTGAAGATTCAATCGCGTGTGCTTTCAAGCAGCCATTACCGACTGTGAGCCAGGCGAATATGTTGCTGGGAGACATTGGGGAGACCGCGGTGCGTGCCCGTGCAGCGAACCTGGAGCGCGTCGAGATGCGGCTCTTTCATCCAATCAAATTCATGCTGGCGACGCCGGCAGCAGACCTTGCCGACATCGCCAGAACCATGCCTGGCGAATTCTTTGTCGAGGACAAGTTTGATGGCATCCGCGCACAAGTCCATGTAAGCGGAGAACGGGTCGCAATCTACTCACGAACAATGGATGAGATTACGCACCGGTTTCCAGAGTTAATTGAGCCGCTAAAGCAGCTAACAACCGACGCGGTAATTGACGGCGAGATCGTACCAGCGCGTGGTTTTCAAATCCTGCCCTTCAGTGAATTGCAGAAGCGTCTGGGGCGCAAGTCCATCAGTCCGGATCTGCTTACAGAAGTGCCGGTCGTCTTCGTTGCTTACGACGTTCTTTACGCGTCGGGGCGCGTGCTGATCGATCAACCACTCGTGGACCGTCGCGAGGTACTTGAGAGCCTCTTTCAGGTTTCCGGTCTGGCGCGATTCTCGGTAGCCAAGACGTACAGGGACGTAACTGCGCTCGACGCCGAATTCAATGCAGCCAGGCTACGCGGAAATGAGGGGTTAATGATCAAGAAGCCCGAGTCTTTATATAAGCCGGGCAGAAGAGGACGCGAATGGCTGAAACTAAAACGGGCCATTGCCACTCTCGACGTGGTCGTCACAGCAGTGGAAGTCGGTCACGGCAAGAGACGGAATCTCTTATCCGACTACACATTCGCGGTACGAAGGGCCGAGGACGATGATGAGCTGCTGAATATAGGTAAAGCGTATTCCGGTTTGACGGATGCGGAACTGATTGAAATGACAGAGTGGTTCAAGGCGCACACACTGCGCGAATACGCCCACGGCAGAGTGCGGTTAGTTGAACCTCTAATTGTGATTGAAGTTACTTTTGACCGTGTTCAGGAATCTAAGCGTCACAGAAGCGGCTACGCACTGCGATTCCCCCGCATTCTGAGGCTCCGGCCGGACAAAACGCCAGGGGAGATCGACACGCTGGGTACAGTGGAGAAGTTGGTAGAACACGGTCAGGGCATTAAGAGCCACTAGACGGTCTTCCGGGCGCAGATTTAGCATTAAACTTTGCTATTGCCTTCGGCAGTACCGGGGCGTAGCATATCGCAATGTCCTTGTAGTGCCCCTTTTGCTGATGGTGAACCTGGACACACTCCAACATGTGCCGCGCGTACGGAGGCGGGGGCAAAGGATATAGCAGTAAGGACCGTTCTAGCTGTTCAGTGCACTCACGTAAGGGAAATCACAGCTAACAAAAGTTGAAGCATGATTTCATCTGTCGTGTCGGTGGTGACAACCTCAGGGGCTGAAGTTTCGCCCGTGGTGGCTGTCTTTCCGGGTGTGCCAATATCCCCAGCGCGGACACCGGTCCCGAGCGCGCAAAAAAGAAAAGCAGCTAGAGCTAGGCTCTTTATCTGTTTCATGGTTTCTCCTGAGAGGTTTGATTTATTAGGTCTCCAGTCGGAGGTGAGCAGCGCCTTAACCGACTGGAGCATCGTCGGCGGAGGATAATATCCGCCTGGGACCAAGGAAGCAAGAAAGCTTGCACCTATCTTTAAAGAGAGGGCAATTATGGAGTTAGAGAGAACCGAGTCTACTCAGATGTCGATAGGGTTGTCGGCCGAAGAAGAGGTTTCAGCCGGATGCCTGCGGTCGAAAGGGTTGGCAGAGGCGGGCGACTATGACGGTGCACGGAACGTACTCATGCCGTTTTGGTCACACCTTGGCGACCGGCCAGCATTGGAAGGCTTAAGCGGTCTGAGTAAGGCAGAATTGCTTCTGCGGGTCGGCTCGCTCACGGGGTGGTTGGGGCGGTCCCGTCAGCTTGATGGCGCGCAGGAACTAGCCAAGAACCTGATCAGCGAAAGTGCGAAAATTTTTGAAACTCAGCGCGCTCCGGAGAAGTGGGCGGAAGCCCAGGTAGAGTTAGCAATCTGTTATTGGCGGGAAGGCGGTCACGACGAAGCGCGTGTGGTTCTGAATGACGTCATCAATAAGTTTAACGAGAGTGACAGTGAGCAATACTTACGGGCACTTCTGAATCTCGCCCTGGTTGAGAGGTCATCCCTGCGTTATCAGGACGCCCTTCGTATTCACCGGGAAGCCGCACCACTTTTCCAGCGGTCAGCGAATCATGCGTTGCGGGGCAAGTTCCATAATGAATATGCGACTGCATTAAAGGGCATTGGGTTGGAGAAGAACTGGGAGGAATATATTGATCAGGCCCTTGTTGAATATGCCGCTGCCAGCTTTCATCTCGAACAGGCTGGCCATATACGCTTTCAAGGTGCCGTAGAAAACAATCTCGCGAATCTATTTGTGCGTATTGGTAAATTCGATGAAGCTCACAAATACTTGGATCGCGCAAGTCGGACGTTTTCTTTACTCAAAGACAAAGGTTCTTTCGCTCAAGTCAATGATAGCCGGGCCAAAGCTTTTATCGCTCAAGGAAGATATGCCGAAGCTGAACGAATCGCGCGCGCTTCTGTCCACTCGCTCGAAAAGGGCGATGAGTTGGCTTTACTGGCGGAAGCTCTCACCACTCATGGTGTGGCCCTTGCACGCACGGGTGATTTTGTTCACGCCCGGCGAGACTTCCAAAAGGGTATCGACGTAGCTGCCCGGGCCGGAAGTCCCGAAAGCGGAGGGGTCGCGGCTCTGTGCATGGTGGAAGAGCTCTCAAATCTGCCGATCTCCGAACGCATCACCTATTACCATCAAGCGGAGACGTTGCTGGTCAATTCTCAGAACGCGGGAATAGACGACCGACTAAATCAATGTGCCCGCATGTTGCTTGGCATGCAATGGGCCTCGGTTTCAGAGGCGGTCGGAGCAAATGGATCATATGGCGCACCCGCAGGGGCGGACGCGACCTTGTCGGATTTGACGCTGGAACAGCAGGTCTTACGTTTTGAAGCGAATTTGATCAAGCGAGCATTGGAAGCTTCGGGTGGAAGTGTAACTCGTGCTGCGCGCATGCTGGGAACAACGCATCAAGGTTTGGCCTTCATTCTTAACGGGAGACAAAAGGATCTACTCTCGGCGAGAACTCCTGTGAGACGGAGACGCCGAAGTATTATTCGGCGGCGGTAACGTGGCGAAAACTCAAGAGCCCCGGGCTCTTCAAAGCAGGCTGCTAATTGTTTTCATGTAACGCAAGCTGTTAGCTCGCGTGCAAACTAACAGTTTGCGTTACAACACCTGAGATTAAGGGCACTACCGAGCGTTTGTTTGGTTTGTACTCCTGCCAGCACTTCAAATATCATCACCTTTCACCGCGAACCCTACACTCGACTCTTAAAAATGAAGACAGCTGGAATGATTACTTTAGTACTTCTCCTCTTCCTAACACCGTCGTCCTTAATGGGCCAGGCGCCTCGCAGAGCGGCTAAGAGAGCGGCTTCCCCAAAGCCGGCCGTTGCGCAGCCGACACCACAAGCGGCTCCGAGTCCGGTATTACCCCCGCGTGAGCATTTCACTCCCACAGCGCTGGCCCAAGTCAATGGGCAGACGATTACAACAGCGGATATAGATTCCCAAGCGGCCCAGGAGTTTGAAACGCTAGAAGAAAGGATTGCGGAGGCGCAACGAGAGGCCCTGGAGCTTCAGATTAACTCGCTGCTTTTTGACGCCGAGGCTCGCAGGCGGCGTCTCAGCTCACAGCAATTGTATGAACTCGAGGTAAGCAGCCGCATCAATGAACCTACTGAAGCTGAAATCACTAACTTCCTGTCTGAAAACGGCGGTCTAGAAGACAGGAATGTCAATCGCGACCGCATCATCGGATATTTGCGAAGCCAACGCGAGACAAGACTTGCCGACGAGCTTGTCAAACGCCTGCGGACCACTAATCCTGTGATAATGGGGACCGACTTGAATACCACGGGACTCGCGCCTTCGGCAGTATTGGCAACTGTTTCGGGACGAACTATCACAGCCGCAATGTTGGCCGAAAGAATGAAGCCCGTAATATATAAGTTGCGACTGGGCGCATATGAAATTACAAGAGACGCCGTCAATAAAACCGCTAACGACTTGCTGTTGTTGGCGGAAGCAAGTCGCCGCAATGTGCCGCCGGAAGGGATTGTGCGTGCGGAGGTGACAGATAAAATACGGGCCCCTACCGATGCGGAAGTGGTCCGCTTTTATAACGAGAACAAAGCGCGGATAGATGCTGATCTTGATGCAGTGCGCAACCAGATTGCCGCGTATTTACAAGAGCAGGACGAGCGCCGACTGCAGAGCGAGCTCGCGGAACGGCTTCGCAAGGGAGCCAACATTCGTCTATTGATAAGTGAGCCCGCCCCTCCGAGCCAGACGATAAGCGTGGACGATGATCCCGTTCAGGGTAACCCCAGCGCGGCGGTTACAATCGTCGAGTTTACTGATTTTCAATGTCCGGCGTGTGCCGCAATGCAGCCCGTAATTGAAGAAGCGCTAAGAGCTTATGGTGCCAGAGTCAAATTGGTGGTTAGGGATTTTCCCCTGCCGATTCACGCCAATGCGCGCAAAGCAGCGGAGGCAGCGAATGCAGCACACGCTCAGGGAAAGTTTTTTGAATTTACGACTCTTTTGTTCAAACGCCAAAGTGCCCTCGATGTTGCTTCCCTGAAGAAATATGCTTCAGAAATCGGCTTGGACCGAGTGGCATTCGATGCGGCGCTCGACAAGGGAACGTATGCCGCAGAAGTGGGGCACGATATCGAGGACGGTCAGATGTATGGAGTGGAGAGTACGCCCACAATTTACGTCAATGGCGTTCTTCTGAGGACCCTTACCGCTGAAGCGCTCAAAGCGGCTATTGATGAGGCGCTGAAGCTCAAGCCGAACCGCTGATTTCTCTAAGACTTCTTCTTCTCAAAAACACTGCAGGCTTGATAAGCCCCCGTAGGATCTATGGCCGTCCGTCCTTCCTCGATGTGTGTGATGACTCCTTCCTTATCAATGACGAACGTTGCGCGCGCCGAGTAGCCCGACTCGCCCAGCAACCCGTATTCCTTTACGACTGTGCGTTTCCAGTCGCTGAGCAGTGGAAACGTTACACCAATGTCCTGAGCAAACCTCTTGTTAGCGGCGAAGCTATCCATGCTGATTCCGAGAACCTGAGTGTCGGTAGCTTCGAATTTGGCGATATCAGCCTGATATCCCTGTAACTCCTTCGTTCAACCACCGGTAAACGCGAGCACATAAAACGCCAGCACAACGTTCTTCTTTCCTCGAAAATCGCTCAGCTTCACTTCCTTCCCTTCCGTGTTAGTGAGCATAAAGTCGGGAGCTTTCTGGCCCACTTTCAAGGACGTCCGGGGTGGCGCAGGTTGCTGCGCGCTCGCAATGAGCACAGCAAAGATCAGCACAGAGGCGATCATTGAGATTCGCATCAGCATATGAGACTCCTAACCTAAATGTCGCAGGCGACGGGGGCTATCTTTACGGTCAAAGCCGTGTGATTTAAGTAAGATTTCCGTCGCGAGGCCGACAAAGTCTGAAACTACAAGAACGAGCGAAGGATAGCCTGTGGCGCATCGCTCGGCAAGGTGTCACGTCTTGCCAATCGTGAAGGCGAGAGAGCATCATTCACTCACGATCGAGCAGAGAGGCATCCGCAATGGTGGTTTCGTTGAAACCAGAACGGCTAAAGAGATACAAAGACATCGCCTTATTGCTGGCCCGCTACGGTCGCTCGGATTTAGTAAAGCAAGCAGGGCTTGCTGACCGGGTAGAATTTGAGGAAGGCGACTTAACGGAAACCACGCCTGAGGCAGACAAACTCGCCAGCGATCTCGAAAGTCTGGGTCCCACCTTTATCAAATTGGGTCAGCTCCTATCGACAAGGGCCGACCTCCTGCCCCCGGCATATCTGGAATCGCTCTCTCGTTTGCAGGACCAGATCGAACCGTGCCTTCCAGGAAGTCGAAAGAATTATCGGCAGTGAACTTGGTTCGCGAACATCATCATTTACGACATCAAACCACGCGCAAAATCTGAGGAGCACCATTAAAGTTCTCCGACTGCCTTCCCTCATCGGCGGCACTGGCCGTGAGGGAAAGCGAATCTTCGGCCGCCAACTCCCACAAAACGAGCAAACCGTCAAAAGGCCCTTAATTTGGGCCTATTCGTCCCCGCGAACTGTCGACCACCGGGGAGGTGTGGGTAACCGTGTTTAAAAACTCAAGTATTCCTCAAGGCAAATGCAATAAAAGCTTTTTGCAGCGGGGAGGTGCAATGGGCTGCACGCTAATGAATTGGAATGGCTCTGGCAGGGCCGCGACTAAGTGGTTGCAAATCAATCCTCTAGAACTAGGGTCAACAACAATGGAGCTAATTCTCGAAAAAATAGCTATACCCTCGCAACTGCCTCACATTTCCCGGCCCAGGCTTTTCAAGATTCTCGAACAGAGCCTGACCTCGGGGACATCCACTATCGTCAGCGGGCGCGCCGGAACCGGCAAGACGGCTCTGGCTCTAGACTTTTCATGGAAGTGTGGGCGTGCGGTGTCCTGGTACAAAGTTGACGCGCCAGACGCTGAAATCAAGATTTTTTTCCAGTACCTGATTGCCAGTATTCGGAAACAGAGACCAGGATTTGGCGAACAGATGCTCCTTCCCTTGCTGAGAACCGCCGGGCCGCAAGAAATTTATCTGCTGGCGGAAGCCTTCGTTTACGAACTCTCGGAGGGCGACACCCAGCCGCTGCTGGTTGTGATCGAGGATATGCACCAGGTTTGCGACTCGCCCTGGCTACTACAGTTCTTTCGGCGGCTCTTGCCACTATTACCGGCGGAAGTTCATATGTTGATTACCAGCCGATCGATGCCGGCGGCACCGCTGTGGCGGATGCGTTCTAAACAGACATTGATGGTGATCGACGAGGAAACCCTTGCGTTTACCAGCACTGAGGCTCTTGAGCTTTTTGAGAGCTACGGCCTCTCCGGTGAGCATGCCAGAATCGCTCTGGATCACACACACGGGCGAGCCGCAGCGCTCGCGGGATTTGCCGCATCGTTAAGTAAGAGGGAAAACACAAATTGCCGCTACGAATCCCTAAGTCGTGAGCTGGTTTCAAATTAGCTCATGGCAGCGCTCCGCCTCTAGAGGCATCTTTCATGACTGGCCCAGAGCAAATTAGCACAGCCTATGGATTGAAGCCATCTCGCTGTGTTAATCTGCGGACACAACAAACCCGCAAACCGCAAAGGCAAAAAGTAATGGCTGCAAAGACCCGACAGCCCAAGCCGGGGCAAGCATCTTTATCAGCCGCAACTACTGGCGTTCCCGGGTTGCAGCCCAGTTTCTTTTTGCGCACCAAACTGCTACCTCCACGCCCAGCCCCCGAACTTCTCTCGCGACCACGTTTGACGGAACGGCTCCTGGCAAATCTAGCGCATCCAGTCACTTTGGTTACGGCAAATGCCGGTTCCGGAAAGACCACGCTGGTGGCCGACTTCCTGCGCACCCACAAGCGGCAGTTCATCTGGTATCAACTAGACCACACAGACTCGGACCCTTTTGTTTTCCTGGGTTACATGAGTTATGGCATTAAGCAGGTTGTTCCGGCGTTTGGTGAGGCGATGTTCTCCTACCTGCAGGAATCTGCACGGGAGCTGGCACAACACCCGGAGCGCGCGGTGGACGTGCTGTTGAATGAAGTGCTGGAGCGAGTCGAGCAGCAGTTGATTGTGGTTCTGGACGATTATCATCACCTCGGTGTCGACACTCCTGTGCATACGGTCCTGGACCGCCTGTTGGCTTATCTGCCTGATGTAATGCACGTCATTGTGATATCGCGGGAGATGCCGCCCCTGGCGCTGGCGCGCATGCGAACACAGACGCCGCAATCGATCATCGAGCGCTCAGATCTCCTGTTCACCGATGAAGAAACACAACAGCTATTTCGGAAAGTATTCGATCTCGAACTCACCCCACAACAACTGGCTGAATATCGCGAGCGCACACATGGCTGGATAACCGCCTTACAGTTGGTCAGGCAAGTTGCCAGCCGCATTCCCGTAGGACCAGGCTTGGAGCAGGGTAGTCCACCCGACCTGATCCAGATTCTAAGACAGTCGGAGCGCGACATATTTGATTATTTTGCTGAAGAGGTCTTCTCCGACGAAGACGAGGATATACAGCAACTCCTTTTGAAGGTGTCGCTGCTCGATCGTATTGAGCTTGATGCTTGTGCCGGACTTTACCGCGGCATGAACTGTTCCCGCGTGCTTCCTAATCTCGTGCGGCGCAACGTTTTCATTACGGTTGCCAGCGACCGGCGTGGTGAAGAGTATCGACTCCACCCGCTGTTTCAGAGCTTCCTGCGCCGCCGTCTGCGCAGCGAGATTGGCCGCGCGGGCGTAGCCGCCGAACACCAGCGCAGCGCAGCGCATTTTCTCCAAAAACAGGTTTGGGAACAGGGGGTTCGACACCTCATAGCGGCCGAAGATTTCGAGCGGGCGGCCCGGGTCATTGCTGAGAGAGGTACTGAGTGGATCAGTTCCGGCGCCCTGGGGACATTAGCCTCACTCGCTGACACTTTGCCGCAGTCGGCACTTGAATCCTTTCCTCGAGCTCTGGCGCACCGGGCCGAAGTGGCCCGCTTGCGCGGCGAGTATGAGATAGCCCATCCCATGTTTCGCCGGGCCGCCACGCTCCTGCAAGAGCAAAATGATCGACAAGGGGAAGCTGAGGTGCTGCATTCACTTGCCACGCTGGCCCGGCGGCAGGGTGATTACACGCTGGCATTTACTTATCTTGATCGAGCCACGGAATTGAGCGATCAGAGTTCGACCGTCCGCGTGAAATGTGGTAACACTCGGGGCTTATGCCTGGTCGCCATGGGTGAGTGGACGGCTGCTGAGCGGGAATTTAGAAGCGCGCTGCAGGCAGCCGAAGAGCGCAACGACGAACGCTACATGGGGCTAATCTCCCACAACCTGGGGACGCCCGCAGGCATTCGCGGTGATTTTGAAGAGGCATTGCGATGGTTTAGCCGCATGCTTCGCAAGGGCCAGACATCGCTGATGCCTCAGGAGGCGGTAGCTCACCTGAACATGGCGCGTTGTCATATCTATCGGGGCGATTTTGCTTTGGCTGAAGAACATTTGGACAAAGCGTTGGAATGTTGCCAACTCTTCAATCTGGTGGCTGCTCGGGCGGAAACCTTGGAGACCTACGGGAATCTTTACCGCGAACGCGGCGAACTCGAGCGAGCAAGTGAATATTATGAGCGTGCCGCTCGAGCCTATGAGGAAGCGGGCATAAACCTGGATCGTACCGAACTGCTTGAAGAACGCGCACTGTTGAGTCTTCACCTCGGAGATCTAGCCAGTGCTCGAAATCAGATTGACCGATTGATTGACGCTCGTCCAAAGGAAAAAGACCTCAGAGGGTTCTACACAGCGTCACTGACCCGCGCTGCCATTCTGGTTACCCAGCGTGAGTTTGATACCGCTCAGGCGCACCTTGTTGAAGCTCTCGAATACTTCCGAGCCCATAGTCTCTTCTATAACGAAGCTCAAAGCTGCATGTTGCTCGCTATTTGCGATCATAATCTTTGTCGAGAACCGGAACTATTGGAAAACTTGAAACGTGCTGTTGATCTCGCGGTTCGCTATGACTATGACTATTGGCTGAAACGAGAGATAACCAGTCATCCGGAACTGTTCGCCACTGAAGAGGCAGCAGAACTGCTACCCTCGGATCTTCGTGCTCAAATTGGTGGAGCGCAGCAGAGGGCAGTCGCCCGCACGGCGGTCATGGTGGCCGAGATTGCCCCGACGGGCAAAACGGTAACCGACCTCACGATCAACATGGTTGGCCCTGTAGAAATCGTCCGTGACCCGAGTCGCCCTCTAGCCGCCGATGCCTGGACTACTCGGCGGGCGCGCGACATCCTTTGCTTCATAGCCTCGCGAAAACATCGCCGCGCGTCGAAAGATACAATTATTGATACTTTCTGGGGGGAAATAGATTTTGACGTAGTTGAGCGGAATTTCCATCCAACGGTCTCTCATATCCGAAAGGCTTTGAACAGCAACCAGCCTCTCAAACAGAACTTCCTGCTATACCGGGATGGCGATTACCAATTGAATTCGGAGTTTTCCTATCGGATTGATGTGGAGGAGTTTGACCGGTTACTGGCGGAAGGCGAAAACCACCGCCGGGGGCGGCAATTTGAGAGTTGCATCAAGGCCTACGAGGGGGCGGCGGCTCTCTATCGAGGCGAGTTTATGCAAGGCAGTTATGAGCCCTGGGTGGAAGAGCAGAGAACATATTACAAGGAGCAGTTTCTGCGCGTGCTGGAATCTCTGGCCGGGGTCGCTCAGAAGCTCGAGGATTGGTCACGGTCAATGCAGCTGGCGCAGCGCATCTTGCGTGAGGACCAGTTTCGCGAGGATATTCATTGCCTGATCATGAGAGCCCATGGGGCGATGGGAAACAGAGGAGCAATAAAGGATCATTACGCCACCCTGGAACAGCTGCTTGGGCGCGAACTTGGGGTTGAACCTAGCGTGGAGACGCGCAGGGTTTACCAGGAACTTCTCGGTTGACGGCGGAGAGAATGCCGGGTCAAGTTTACGTACTATTTCGTGCTGAAATTAGAAGGTTACTGCAACAAATGCATACGGTTTCCCAACTAGAATCTGAGCCGCTTAATAGCCCCGTTACATGCTCGGCTGGAGAACAGCAAGGCGGCGCCCGCGGCTCGGGGATGTCCGTTACTCGGTGCCTTGGAGAAGAGCACAAGCTGATTAAGAGACCGTTAGCATCTTCGCCAAAATACCCGACTGAGGTGATAGGTTGCTAAGACTTAGCAATTCCCTTTCCCATTTTCCCACGGCGAAAAAGAGTCTCGCTCTGGCGCTGACGTTTGTCATGAGTGTGGCGCCGGTGTTTGCTGGAATTTCCTTAAGTCCAACGGACGGCATTGTCATGACCGGCGCCGACGGCATCGTCATGACCGGGGCCGATGGCATTGTCATGACCGGCGCCGACAGCTTCTTTAACAGTAGCACTAATGGCATCGTCATGACCGGCGCCGACGGGATTGTCATGACCGGTGCCGACGGCATTGTTATGACTGGCGCGGATGGATTTGCCTATCCAAACAGCATTCGGATGGTTTCGGCTGATGGCGTCGATATAACGAGTGCAGATGGCATAGTTATGACGGGCGCTGATGGGATTGTCATGACCGGCGCTGATGGAACCCAGCATACTGCTGATTCAGTCACCATAACGCTGGCCAACGGCATAGTTATGACAGGCGCTGATGGCATTGTCATGACGGGTGCTGATGGCGTCCGGCAGGCAGCCTCCGATGGCATCGTTATGACGGGAGCCGACGGCATCGTCATGACCGGAGCCGATGGCATTGTTATGACGGGCGCAGATTCGTTAAGGGCTGTGGGAGCGGACGGCTTTGTCTACTCGGTAGTTCCGAGCGGGATGACGTTTGCGGGCGTTACCGGCATCGTTATGACCGGAGCTGACGGGATCGTGATGACCGGGGCGGATGGCATTGTCATGACTGGGGCAGATGGCACATTTACCGCCAACAGTACAGGCACTCCAATCAGCCTTCAATCGGTCGATCCGGAATTGCTAGCGCAGCTGAACCAACTTGCTGATGACAGTACTATTAATTCCCTGGTCGTCTTCCATCAGTTGCCAACCGATAAGGATCTTGATGCCTTGCGAGCTATCGGCATCAGCGGGGGCACGCTGTTTCATGTTCTACCGATGGTCATGATCAGTGGGACGAGAGAGCAAATTGCGGCCATTTCACGGTTGCCCGGGGTTCGTTCGATATATGGTAATCGAACGCTCAGTTTGACTACTGAGCCCGAGGTTCGCGCCGCAACCGGGATCGAACGCGCGTGGCGCGACGCCGAAATTAAAGAGAGCCACGAAGGTATTCAGATCAGTGGCCATGGCGTTACGGTAGCTGTACTCGATACGGGCATTGACGGAACGCATGGTGACCTCTCGGGCCGCATCACTAAAAACGTCAAGCTCTTCGACACTCAGAGCCTGGGTGTTGGGTTCAACTATCCAACTAACTCCGAGAATTTATCAAACACTGACCTGGCTTACGGACACGGCACATTTGTAGCCGGTGTAATCGGCGGCAACGGCAGTCTGTCTAGTGGCAAATACAGCGGCGTAGCGCCGGGAGCTCGTCTTGTTGGGCTGAGTGCGGGGGATCTGTCATTAGTCTATGTTCTAAACGGTTTCGATTACCTGCTGGCAAACAAGGCAGCGCTCGGAGTGCGAGTTGTAAATTGCAGCTTTTCAGCAAATACCGTTTTTGACAAGAACGATCCGGTAAATGTTGCCACCAAACTTTTGACCGAAGGTGGGATCAACGTGGTCTTTTCTGCTGGGAATACCGGACCCGGTGCACACACTCTGAACCCGTACGCGGTTGCGCCGTGGGTTGTAGCCGTCGGGGCAACAGACACTCAAGGGCGGCTTGCCAACTTTTCGTCGCGCGGCGGTTTTGCCAGCGGTTTGTTTAGGCCAACTCTGGTAGCGCCCGGCTCTGCGGTCGTGAGTCTGCGCGGGTCAGGAATAGTGAATGTTACTGGGGCAGAAGGACTGGCCGGAACTGATGCGCAGAGATTAAGTTCGGCGGAACTGCCTCATTACACCGTGGCAAGCGGCACCAGCTTCTCGGCTCCCCAAGTTGCCGGAGCTATCGCGCTGATGCTTGAGGCCAATCCAAATCTATCCCCAGCCGAAGTGCGCGAGATTCTCCAACGCACTGCCACGCCGCTGGCTCCCTACTACGCGTACGAGGTTGGAGCCGGCATGCTGAATGTCCACGCCGCAGTCTTACAGGCGGCTTTTATGGGTCGTAAGATCGGGACCTGGCGTGGCACGCTTGATCGGGGACAGGTGCAGTTCATTAACGATCCCCTCAAAACATTCTCAGGGACGCTTCAGGCAGGCACAACATGTGATACAGCCCTGCAAATTCCTGAGAATACGCTGCTTGCCTCCGTACACATTGGGTGGGGACCCTTGTGGACAACAAATGACCTTTCATTGTCGCTTTATGATTTCACTGATTCGTTGAAGGGGGAGGCAAACACCCTTAACCTACCAGGTCTAAATGGAAGGCGGGAGCGGCTGACGCTTGCTGCGCCGGCGGCCGGCGCATGGCGGGCAAGCGTGAGGAACACCATTGGAGCCCTGGGCACTCAGCAACCATTTTCAGGTGTGCTGGAAGTGGGTCGCGCGCGGTACGGACGGATGACGGACGTCGATGCTGTCAGTCCTACTCTCCGCAGTGAGATCTATCAAAGCCTACGTACTTTCTCGATGTGGCCAATCGGAGCAAGATTCAGAACAGACTGGAGCGTTAGCCGCTCCGACTTGGCGACAGCGCTTGTCCTTGGTGGACGAGTGCCCCAGTATTTGCCGTCCCGATCCAACTATTCCGACGTTCGCGACCAAGCGACCGCCCTCTTTGTTGAAAGCGTTCAAGCATCTCCCACTGGGGCGCTCTTTATTGACGCTCAACCAGGAGGGAAATTCCGACCAAACGACAACGTGACCCGTCTAGCGGCGGCGGTGGCCCTGGTCCGGGCGGCGGGATTGCGGGCTGAGGCGGAAACGAAAGCTAACGCACCCCTGGCCTTTCTCGATGCCCTCAGCATTCCCGCGGATTTGAGAGGCTACGTTTCCGTAGCTGTCGCTCGCGGCTTCCTTGAAAGCGACACACTGTTCCGGCCGCAGTCGGGACTAACCAGGGGGGAACTCGCGCACGCTCTCGCGATGCTGCAAAAGCGCGCCATTCAGTGAATCCCTGGTAATTAAACTAGCAACTCACGCAGTGCTGACTCTTCGTCATCTGTAAGAAAACTGAAGACCAGGCCAAACCCTGTGCTCGGTTGATCCTTAATAACTTCACCGCGCAATTGGAGCCATTCACCTGATTCCAGCTTCATTTCCAGACTGACGACTTCACCAACATCGACGCGGCCACGGGTATTAACAAAGCAGCCGCCGAGGCTTAAGTCCTCAACCCGGCCCTCATGAGTGCCAGACAAACCGACCCAGCGTGTGGGCAGGTTAGTTATTGTGCGTTCATCGGTTCGTCTTTCTTCTGTCATTTTTTCAGTCTTTCTGGTAGTTGGCCAAAATACACGTTGGTGTTGTATTGGAAGGCGACGATACCATTCTCGCAGTGTTTTCGAAAAATCTTCTCCAGGCCCGCTAACATTGGCTCGTAGTTTGGATCATCGGTCCCAGGCGTATAAGACGCCGATAAAACACGTCCTTTCAGACCGTCCCAATCCAGCTCCTGGACATTTGGAAAAGTCTCGAGGCTGAAAGTGCCCGGCGCAAAGAAGTCAGCAATCCGTTCGTCCCCGCGGTCGTGACGCACTTGCTGGTAATCGGTCCCCCATGTCAGTAACAACTGTTCGTACGCCCGCAAGAAAGGCGTCGAATCCAGGCGCCGCTCGTTCCATATCAAAGCGACCCAACCTTCTGGTCTCAAGATGCGACAAAACTCGTTCCGCGTATTGACTGGCTCAAACCAATGAAATGCTTGACCTGCAGTGACAAAATCGACACTTGCGGACGGTAGCGATGTCGACTCTGCTGTACTCTTGATGCTGGTGAATTTGGGGTAGTTCTTGAGAAGTTCTTCTCCGGCTGTCCGCATAGCATCGTTGGGCTCGACCGCGTAGACAATGTTCCCGTTCTGTAAAAAAAGTTTAGCTAAAATCCCGGTACCTGATCCCACATCGGCAATCGCGGATTCAGAGGAAAGACCACAACGCGAGGCCAAAAGACGGACAATTCTGGCTGGGTATTCCGGTCGATATTTGACGTAGTTTTCGACTCTTGTCGTGAATCTTTGCGTGGGATTTATGACAGACGCCACGATCGGCCTTATTGCGCTTCACGCGCTACAGGGCAAAGATTAATTTGGCGGTATGGGTGTAGCTCTTTCGGTTCCCCTCTCAGAAGGATAATACTTCACAAACAAGCGATGCCCAAGCAAGAGCAGAAGAATGAAGCCGAAAGTGACTGGGAGTCGGGTGTCCGCCTTGACGAGCATCCAAAAGTGAATGACGCCGGCGATTGCTGCCATATAGACTAACCGATGCAATTGGCCCCAACGCTTTCCGCCTAGTCGCTTGATCATTTTGTTTGTTGAAGTTAGGGCCAGCGGCAGCATCATAACAAAAGCTGCCATGCCGACGGCCACGAAAGGCCTCTTGCCAATGTCTTTAATAACTTCCCGCAAATTAAAGAACTGGTCGAACCAGATATAGGTCACCAGATGAAGAAGTCCATAAAAGAATGCGAATAGACCTAACATGCGCCGAAGCTTTACCAACCAATTCAGTCGGAATGTTACGCGCAAGGGTGTAATCGCCAGCGTGCCAATGAGAAACAGCAACGCAAGCATGCCTGTGGTGTGCGTGGCAAACTCCAGAGGATTGGCACCGGCCCTTTTGCGGTAGAGGTCCCAAAGCAGCAGTGCCAGCGGTACCAGGCCGTTAATGAAAACGACTAGTTTAATAAAACCTGCGTCTTGCATAATTCTGAATCAGGCAATCAAAAATACCGTCTTAAATCCATTCCGGTGTACAGATGGGCGACTTGTTCACCATAACCATTGAACAGCAATGTGTTGCGTCTGCGGTATTCCCCGATTCTCCGTTCAGTTGCCTGGCTCCAGCGTGGGTGTGGCACATCCGGGTTAACGTTGGAATAAAAACCGTACTCGTTTTGGGCCTCAAGATTCCAAGTCGTCGGCGGCTCGCTCGCCACCAGGCGAATCTTCACGACCGACTTGATGCTTTTAAATCCGTATTTCCATGGCACAACGAGCCGCAAAGGCGCGCCATCCTGAGGTGGTAGATGTTCTCCGTACAGTCCTGTTGCGACGATCGTCAGTGGATGCATTGCCTCATCGAGACGCAGACCTTCGGAATAGGGCCACTCGAGCACCCCAGTTCGTTGGTTGGGCATGACCTTTGGGTCGTAAAGCGTCTCAAATGCGACGTAATTGGCCCCTGCAATCGGGTCAACCTTTTTGAGCAGAGTTGCCAGCGGAAATCCTAACCAAGGTATAACCATTGACCAGCCTTCGACGCAGCGCAAGCGATACACACGCTCCTCGATGGGCATTCTCAGCAACTCTTCAAGATCGAAGATTCGCGGATTATGCACCAACCCTTCAACCGACACGCTCCAGGGGCTGGTTTTGAAGTTTTTAGCCTCCGCGGCAACCGAGCTCTTATCAGTTGAGAATTCGTAAAAATTGTTGTAGTGGGTAATGTCTTCAAGCGGAGTAAGTTCCTCATCCACCGTGTAGCCGGCCCTCAACGCCTCTGGAGTGGAGGGCTTATTCTGGACTCTGGTATTGGTAGCTTTCTCGGTGAGCACGGGATTGACCCGGCGATAAAGGAGGGCTGTCGCCGTGGTGGTCGCCGCCAGAGCCGCCCCGCGAATGAACAATCGCCGATTAAGATAAACCTTTTTATCAGTGATTTCGCTCTGTTTAATGTCAGGTGCCTTGTTGACTAGCATGAATATTAGAGCCCGCGTGGCACCGGCAAGTTGCTAAAATCCGCCATCTTCCCAGGGGACGGATACTCCTTGCACTTTAGTCGGTTCTTGGGCCCTTGTCATTACAGTCTGCGGTTTTGACAAGGGCTACGGTGGACCGGACGAAACCTCGCGGCATTGTAGAAACTGCGGCGCACAACCAATAATGGCCGTGGTTTGCCAGCCTCCGTCATGAGAAAAGTGATCTTATGGATCCCGCAGCCTTTCTGTCAGACAAACCCGAGAACTTGGAGACGGAACCAACGACGAGCAACAAACTGTTGCGGTGGGCAGGTGTCCTTCTCGCAGGCGGGCTGATCCTCGCATTTTCTCCGCCCGAAGGGATCACTTCCGCCTCGTGGCGCCTACTGGCGATCTTTGTAGCCACGATCATAGGCTCCATATTGCGGCCGATAGCAGGCGGAGCAATGGTGTTGCTGGGCATCGCAGCGGTCGCGTTGAGTGGTGCACTGCCCGTCGGCCAAGCTCTCGCGGGTTATGCCGATCCAATCGTTTGGCTCGTTTTAGCAGCGTTTTTCATCTCGCGAGCGATGATAAAGACCGGACTTGGGCGGCGCGTCGCGCTGATATTCATCAGAGCCATCGGTCATCATTCGCTCGGTCTTGGTTATGCTCTTGTCGCGACTGATTTCGTTCTTGCCAGCGTTATTCCGTCCAACGCAGCGCGCGCGGGCGGAATAATCTTTCCCATCGCCAAAAGCCTCTCGGAAGCCTATGACTCGAAACCTGGCGCGACGGCGAAACGTCTCGGTGCGTTTTTGATGACCATGCTCTACCAGTCGGATGTCATCATTTGTGCGACGTTTCTGACGGGCCAGGCCTCAAATGTACTAATTGCAAAGTTTGCTCAGCAGGCAACGGGAGTTGAGATTGGCTATGGCCGTTGGTTTTTGGCCGGAATTCTGCCCGCCCTCGTGTCTCTTGTTGCAGTTCCGCAAATGATCTATCGTCTCAACGCTCCGGAAGTGAAGCACACCCCAGCTGCAGCTGAGTTTGCCCGTGCCGAATTACACCGCATGGGCGGAATGAATCGCCAGGAGCTGCTTCTGCTTGCTGTGTTCACCTTGGTGGTGTTGCTCTGGAGCTTGAAAGGCTTGGGCTTTCTCTTTTCTGTGTCATCTGGCGCAGGCACTGTTGGAGTCTTGACAAACCTTGCGCGACTTGACTATTCCATACCACCACTCGTCGGCGTTTGTGTGCTACTTGTGACTGGAGTGCTCGAATGGTCTGACGTAATCGGCGAACGCGGGGCCTGGGACGTGTTTATCTGGTACGGCGGATTGGTTCGTCTTGCCGGGGCATTAGGAGAGACCGGGATTACAACGCGGTTCGCGCAACTTGCAGGAACCTTAACGTCTGGTTGGCATTGGTGGGGAGCATTGCTCCTGCTGTTGCTGGTCTATTTTTATGCACACTATGGTTTTGCGAGCATCACCGCCCATGCGACTGCCATGTATACGCCGTTCCTCCTGGTGATGTTGGCTGCCGGAACGCCCACCTATCTGGCTGTGCTCTCACTTGCCTATTTCTCCAATCTTGATGCCTCATTGACGCACTTCGGTACCACGCCTGCACCCATCTACTTTGGCGCCGGATACGTCAGTCAACGAACTTGGTGGAAACTTGGACTACTGGCTTCTCTTTTGACGATCCCAATTTGGCTCGTATTCGGTCTCGCGTGGTGGAAGGTATTGAGGCTTTGGTGATCAATCGGCAGCTCCTTAATTGCCAAGCTGCGCAAACGATGATGAACGAGGGCTAATTCACTTTATCGAAAGAGAATAACGATGGCCGGATACTCGAGCACTCCGCTGCTAAAAAAACTGGGAATCAAACAAGGGTTTAAAGTGATTCTTGTAAATGCTCCGCAGCGGTTTCCGCAGGAACTTGGAACACTGCCTGCGGATGTGACGGTTACGACGACTTTTGTCAAACCCGTTGATTTCGCAATTGTCTTTGCGCTCTCCAAGAAAAGTCTCGAACGGGACTTTCCGAGACTGGCCAGCAAGCTCTTACCAACCGGAATCCTGTGGGTGGCGTGGCCCAAGAAAAGTTCCGGCGTTTCTACGGATCTGTCCTTTGCAAGCGTGCAAGAGATCGGGCTAAAGGCAGGCCTCGTGGATGTGAAGATCTGCGCGATAGACGAGGTTTGGTCAGGATTGAAGTTTGTATACCGGCTACGCGATCGGCCCAGACGAAAATGAAGCCCACGTCATGGATATCCACAGAATCTGTGGAAAACCTTGTGGAAAAGCCTTTAGTGTGTGTTTTGAAGTTGTTACGAACTAACAGTTACGGCAATTTGCACAGCAGAGCGGCTTTTCGCTGTGTCTCCGCTCAATGAAAAGAGAAGTACCGCTTGCGCTCCCACCGAAGGGCAAAACCAAAACTAAAACCGCTTTTCAACTCCAACCGGATCGGTTCAATTTTTCTGCAGTAGAAAATTTCTGAACTAGACTCGTGGGACAGGCACAGTGTTCCCCTGGTGGAAAACAATGTTGCCTCAAGCAAAGTCTCCCTACTTTTGATTGCATTCTCCTTGCTGTTTGATGAAGATCCGGCGGCTTCAATCACATTAATTGACTCGCATGTTTTTTAAGAGCTGCGTCGAAAAGAGCGTGCAGATGACGAGACTACTAATTGTGGTACCAGGATGACTCTAACGGTATTTGTTGCGCGATACAGACGGCGAACAATTTGTTCTCACGATCAAACATAGCGCTTTTGCGATAGTTTTTGCTCTACTCCATAGTGTAGAAATCAAAAAAGAGATCAGGTGTGCTGTTATTTTTTTTGCTCACCGATCATGTATCCTTACGGCTGAGAATTGTTTGCATCCGGGAAAAAATTGTTTGTCCTTTGCTGAGAGATCTTTTTTGCGAATGTGAATTATGGACCATCATTTAGGTGAGAAAGATATTGCAAAAATTTCGTGACTAACTATAATGCGGCCCCTCGCTGAAAGCGATTGATTGCCAGAAGCAGCGTCAAAGTCGGCAACCTGTTTTTTGAATTTGCTTGGTGGGTTACGTGCTTTCATAAATCTTTGTATTGCCCCCGGAAAAAACCCACTCAAAAAGCAGATCACAACTCAGCTTGGTCTCAAACGCCACTTCATCGAACGTAAAGAAGCGCAGGCAATCTTAGGCGATTAATCCTTGTGCAAGGATCCTTCGCCAAAAAACACTTCAACGCCAATCTTGCGAGGAGAGGATTGGTCTAATCGTGACCACAAGTCGAAGTGTCTCTCTTCCTTTCAGCGAACCATTCTTACCACAAATGACTCTACTGAGTTGATGGAGAGCGCTGAAATGATCGAAGAGTCGGAGAGTGTTTACGAGGGCAAGACTTGTCCAATCTGTTCACTGGAATTGCCACTATCTGAGTTTGGGATTTGTCGGGCGCGAAAAGATGGACGAAATCTCTATTGTAAAAGCTGTATTCGCCAGAAGGTTACCCAGAGCCGGCGGGCTTTGAAGGAATACAAGTCTGCCCGGAAACGGTTTATCACACAGCCCTTGGATCCGGTGGTTATGGCAGAAGCCACCTCAGATACTGTTTCACCTCACTATCCAAGAGTAATAAGCCGGATGTCGCCGGTGGAGAGAGTGTTGGAAGCCATTCGCAAGGGTGCCCGCACGCAGAAAGAAATTGCCCAGGAAACAAAGATGGGCAAGGACGAGATCGGAGATGCGCTGGCAAATCTGCTGCTTTGGACTCGTGAGATCAGAACTGAGGTAATTGATAACACACGAATGTATTTCGTCAATGAGAATCTGGATTCGGTGGTGGCGCAACCGGCAGGTGCAAGTTTTCCGCGGCGAAAGAATGATGTGCCTGGTTCTTTCAGTGCCCTTCAAGGCTTGATGCCCGGAAGAAATCCTGAAGGCGAACCGGAGAAGATAGGTGGTTGGGTGGCAGCCTAACCACTAATCTCCAATGGGAGGCGGTTAATCCGTAAAGGCCCCAAGAACCTCCCGAGCGTGCTCTTCAGGCTTGACCTTTTCAAACACCTTCTTGATCTTACCCTTTTCGTCAATCAGGAACGTCGTCCGATTGACGCCCATGTAGGTTCTGCCCATGAACTTCTTTTGACCGTAGACCTCGTAAGCCTCAGCAATCGAGTGATCCGGGTCCGCGAGGAGAGTGAAGGGCAGTTCATATTTTGCGGCAAACTTTCGGTGAGATGTTTCACTATCCGGAGAGATTCCCAATACTTTAATACCACGCTTTTTAAACTCGCTGAAAGCATCGCGGAATGAACAAGCCTCTTTTGTGCAACCAGGAGTATCGTCTTTGGGATAAAAATACAGGACGACTTTCTCACCTCGCAGATCTTTTAGACGTACTTTGTTACCTTCCGCATCATTTGCGGTGAAGGCGGGTGCAGGACTGCTTTCTTTTAACATGGTTTCTCACTCCACGTGATCCACTGAATTGGAGCTTATTCTAAATTGTATGCGTGAGTGGTACAAGAGGCGCGTTGAGTCAAAACAAAATGACTAAAGGCATAAGCTATTGGATGGTGAAGCAGGAGCCAGAGAGTTATTCTTGGAATGATCTCGTTACCGAAGGACAAACGAGCTGGACGGGAGTTAGAAACTATCAGGCCCGCAATAACCTTCGAGGAATGAAAAGAGGGGACGCGGTACTCTTCTATCACTCGGGAAAAGAGAAGGCTGTGGTAGGCATTGCAGAGGTCGTCAGAGGAGCTTACCCCGATCCGACCGCCGATGACCCGCAGTGGGTTACAGTTGACTTGAGACCCGTTAAGGCGCTAAAGGCCCCGGTGTTACTCGCGGCAATCCGTTATGACAAGAGACTGAGTGGACTGCCGCTTATCAGGCAGTCGCAGCTCTCGGTAATGCCGCTCCGCAAGGATGAATACGAGACGATTGTAGTTATGGGAAGTGGTAAAGCTGTGGGAACTAAACAACTCAGGAGGTGAGCGGATGTTTACAAAGCTGGACTACACAATGGTGGTTGTTTCTGACATGCAGCGCTCAATAGAGTTTTACCGCGACAGGCTGGGCATTCCTTTGAAGTTTGAATCTCCTGACTGGACGGAGTTTCTTACTGGAAGCACAACTCTGGCACTTCATGGCGGCGGCGTGGTGCAGGAGAACAGGGGAGATCAGTCGAAGTACGCGGGCACATGCTCAATAGGTTTCAACGTTGATGATGTGAAACAAACCTACCAGGAACTCCAGACGAAAGGTGTGAGGTTTGTGATGCCACCCACCCAGAGGGAAGGTGAAGGTATCAAGCTGGCCGTTTGTATAGACCCCGACGGTTTGCCAATTTCGTTTGCCCAGATGGGTGCTCAAACTGCAAATCATTAGCCGGCCTCGGGTTCCTCTTGAACCCACTACGACTAAAAAAGCGTGGGTGACTTTTCAGCGCCCGCCGGTCTGGGGATAACTGATCCCTTCAAACGCTGATATTTTTCAACCAGCGTAGTTGGCGCAGCAACAGGTTTCTCTTCCAAAATGGCCTTGATCTCCAGCGCATTTACGACCGCCTGGCCGCGAAAGTGGTTGTTTGTTATCACATAACTCTCTGCCGTTTCGGTTGCTACATCCTTAATCCGCGCGATCCAAGGCTCAAGCTCGTCAAGAGTATAGAGATAGTTGTAACGCTCATCGCGTGGGGCCTGTTCACGAAACCAGTTCTGGTAGTTCCTGCCGTGTAGCCGCACATATCCGATGTGGGAGGTCGTCAAAGCCGCTGGTCTTATTGATCTTGAGAACAGCGGTTGATCGATGTTGCAGATGCCGACTCCTAGCTCTGCCAACCACTCGTAAATCGACGAATTATTCCAGGAAGCGTGTCTTACCTCCAACACCAGAGGATAGTCTCCAAACTGTTCCAAGAGCTTGCCGAGGTAGATCCTTTCATCGGCTTCGTTCTTGAAAGACCAGGGGAACTGGAGTAGCACGGCTCCCAACTTGTCCGCCTTCGCCAGTTCGTCCATGCCTTCGCGAAACATTTTCTCGTCCTTTGGCGTGGCTTTACCCCGTTCATGGGTAAACACTCGATGCAACTTGGCTGTAAAGCAAAAGGCGGGATTGTCATTCACTCGCCGGGCCCATGATTTCGTGGTCGAGGATGTTGGAGGACGATAGAAACTGCTGTTAATTTCGATCGTGTCAAAGAATTGGGCGAGGTAGTTGAGCGGATCAAACTTTGGAGCCGGTTTCGGCGGATAAACCATTCCTTCCCAGTCTTTATATGACCATCCGGCAGGACCAACCCTAATGTTGCTGCGGGTTTTCATCGGAATTGTTCAACTCCGACTTCTCTTAGGTCGAGCGGCAGCCTTTGGTCGTAATCGAAATGATGAAGTAGTTCTGGGTCCTGGCGCGAAAAGACAGTTGTGCTTAGGATTAGAGTTGCAAGCGATAGGATAGATTGACGAGAACATCGCGGCATTGCCATATTCTGTCTGCTCATACGATAGCGGCTGCTGGAAGACCTTCGTGCGAGCTGCAGCGGCAGTATCGATTTCCACTGGTATTGACGTTGCCCCTTACTTACTGCAATTTATGGAGAATGACAATGGCAGAGCGATGCCCGTGAGTCAGGTAAACAAAGGTTGTGTGGAGGTTCTTTCGGAAAGGAGCAAGCCATGCGTCTTACGGAAATGGTTTCGTGTTCCGGTTGAGCGGCAAAGCTTAGCCCGAGCATACTCGCTCAGGTTTTGAGCGGGCTACCAAAACAACCTGTGGACGAAAATCTGATTGTCGGTTTTGATACAGCCGATGACGCGGGTGTATACCGTCTTCGAAACGACCTCGCGCTTGTGCAGACGCTCGACTTTTTCACGCCGATTGTGGATGACCCGTTTGACTATGGCCGTATCGCTGCACTGAATTCCATCAACGACGTATGGGCCATGGCCGGCGACCCTGTTACGGCCATGGCGATCACTTGTTTTCCTAAGAAAGGCGTCGATCCCGGAATCCTCAAAGAGATTATGCGCGGTGGATTGGAAACGCTGAACCAATATGGGGTTATTTTGGTCGGGGGCCACAGCGTGGATAGTGAGCAGATTATGTTTGGTTACTCCGTGACCGGCGTGATCGATCCGAACAAGATTGCAAGGAATTCGGGTGCCCGCGCGGGTGATGTGATCGTGCTTACAAAACCTATAGGCACGGGCGTTATTTCTACCGGGATCAAATGGGCGAAGACTACGCCTCAAATTACTGCCGGTTCGGTCGAAACCATGCTTACACCCGGCAAATATGCCGCCGAAGCCATGCGCGAATTTGAGGTCAAGGGCGCTACCGACGTCACTGGTTTTGCCCTGCTTGGGCATCTATGGGAAATGGCCCGCGCGAGTCAGGTCACTATTGAGGTTGATTCATTCCACGTGCCGCTATTGGCAGGAGCCTTAGAGTTGGCGGCTCAAGGCATGCTCACAAGTGCCGACAAAACAAATCGAGATTACGTCGGTTCAGATGTCGAGATACGCGAAACAGTCGGGAAGGAACTCAGCCACTTGCTCTATGACCCGCAAACTGCCGGCGGAATGTTAATCTCGATTTCACAGACTCGCGCGGAAGCACTTTTAGCTCGTTTGCGTGAACATTATCCCGCGGCCGCAGTAATCGGTCGGGTGCTGCCGAGGAGCACTAAAGCAATTTTTGTAAAATGATTTCGCACAATCCGGGATTCCGAAAATGAGCGCTACAACGTCGCAACTATCGACCGCGGATAGTCAGGGAATACTTGAACTCTACAAAGACGTGCGCGCGCGCACTTTGGAGATCGCCGCGCCCCTCGAAATTGAAGACTACGTTGTGCAGACTGCCGAATTCATGAGCCCGCCGCGATGGCACCTCGGCCATACGACGTGGTTCTTTGAGACGATTCTGCAGGCGTATCAGCCCGGCTATAAGGTTTATTCCGAGGATTTTCTCTTTTACTTCAATTCTTACTACGAGGGCTTTGGCCCGCGTATCGATCGACCCAGGCGCGGAACGCGATCGCGCCCGACAGTAAACGCCACACTTGCTTATCGGTCCATTATCGATGAGTTGCTACTGGAATTCCTTAGTTCGTTGGCAAGCAGGCGGCATGCGGAAAAGATCGGATCGCTTGTTAGACTAGGACTAGAGCATGAGATGCAACACCAGGAGTTGCTTCTTTATGACATAAAGCACCTCTTGTGCGATCAGTTTAATGTCACAGTTAAGCCGGCCCCGAAACAATTGATAAACGTGGAAGGCATGACTGAGTTTGAGGGAGGTGTTTGTTGGCTTGGCTTTCCACCGGGTAAGGGCTCCAGGGCCGGTTTTGCCTTCGACAATGAAAAGCCTGCTCATCAAGTTTTCTTACAGGATTTCGCTATCGATCGAGCGCTGGTAAGTAATGGTGATTATCTCGAGTTCGTGCGTGGCGGGTGCTATCAGGATTATCGCTGGTGGTTTTCTGAGGCCTGGGATGTGCTTAAGCGAGAGCAATGGAGTGCCCCACTTTATTGGGAGTTCCATGACGGCGAATGGATGATCAGGGATTTTTCAGGCCTGCACCCAACCTCAGGTAAAGCCACGGAACCCGTCTGTCATGTTAGTTATTACGAGGCCGCAGCTTTTGCTAAGTGGGCGGGAAAACGGTTGCCAACTGAAAGTGAATGGGAAAGGGCAGCTACTTCGGCATCTGCCAACAGCCAAAAAGCGGATTTTCCCTGGGGGGCGGATCCGGTCGATAACAACAAAGCCAATTTTTTTGAGAATGGACTCTGGTCCGTTGCCCCAATCGGTGCTTTCCCTGCCGGGCAAAATGCGTACGGATGCCAGCAGATGATTGGTGACGTTTGGGAGTGGACTAGTTCCGACTACGTGCCTTATCCGGGCTTTCGATCAGAGTTCGAAGAATACAACGACAAATGGTTCGTTAATCAGAAGGTGCTCCGCGGCGGTTCTTTTGCCACACCCCAACGGCACATTCGTTCCACTTATCGAAATTTCTTTCCTCCGCATGAGCGCTGGATGACGGCCGGTTTTCGTTGTGCCAGGGATCTCTAGTCAAAACGTCAATCAATTTCAATGGGAACAATGCTTACAGATGTGGAAGTTCGAGTGCTCGGGGCACTTGTGGAGAAGCAGGTGACGACGCCCGAATACTACCCCTTGACTCTGAACGCGCTAGTGCTCGCCTGCAATCAGAAGAACAACCGCTACCCCGTTACCTCATATCACGAGCCGACAGTCGCACAGGCAGTTGAAAGTCTGCGCGAAAAGAACCTTGCGTACGTCTTCTATGGCAGCACGAGCCGCGTGCCCAAGTACAAGCATGTGATGCCCGAAGTAATGCATTTGAGCCCGCAAGAGCTGGCACTGATTTCAGTACTAATGCTCAGAGGACCACAAACTCTCGGCGAGCTCCGCGATCGTGCCGCCCGCTTCTATGACTTCTCCGGATTGGAAGAAGTGGAGACGACACTCAATGCTCTGGCCTCACGAGACTCAGAACCGCTGGTGATGCGCTTGCCACGGCAGCCAGGCCAGAAGGAAGCCCGTTTTGCTCACCTGCTATCAGGCGAGATCAATGTCGAGACTATCATGACGCCTGAGGCCCCACGCCGGCCAAGAACTGCTACAGTTGATTCAGAAAGAGTGGAAAAGCTCGAGGGAGAGGTCGAGGCCCTGAAATCCCAGGTTGCCCAACTGCAAGCCCAGTTCCAGGACTTCAGGAAGCAATTCGAGTAAGACCGTCCTGTTTCATTACTGAGTTCATGATTCACCTGTGCAATTGCCCCTTACTCCACTATAATGACGGTTCCCATGAGCCTCGAAATATTTCATCCAGCCGTGGCGCGCTGGTTCGAGAAAACCTTTGCTGCCGCTACACTGCCACAGTCGTTGGCCTGGCCGGCTATTAAATCTCAGAAGAACACGCTCATTGCCGCGCCTACCGGTTCGGGTAAGACTCTTGCTGCATTCCTCTCGGCAATCGACGATCTGGTTCGCCTTGGCCTGAATGGGCAGCTCGATGACACGACCCACGTCGTTTATGTGTCGCCGCTGAAAGCTCTTAGTAACGACATCCGCGCCAATCTGCAACTGCCACTTGAGGGGATTCAGCAGGAGCTGAAGGCGTTGGGACTTCCGGAGGTCAACATCCGCACGCTTGTGCGCACTGGCGACACACCTGCCGCGGAGCGAGCCGCAATGGTTAAGCGGCCACCACACATAATCGTAACTACACCGGAGTCGCTTTACATCCTGCTGACCAGCGAGAGCGGGCGGCGTATGCTGGAGACCGCCCGCACACTGATTGTTGATGAGATCCACGCCGTTGTGGGAGATAAGCGCGGCTCCCATCTGGCCCTTTCCATAGAGAGGCTCGAACAGCTCATCACGCAGCATCAGTTAACGGAAACAAAAAGCAGTAGCGAGCTGCAACCCCAAATCCGAAATTCGCAATCCGCAATCCGCAATTCGGCTTTGGTTCGTATCGGTCTTTCGGCGACGCAGCGACCGATCGAGGAGGTGGCGCGCTTTCTCATTGGCTCAGTCGGTGTTTCGGGCGATCTTACTCCGGATTGCAGCATTATAGACACTGGGCATACTCGTCAGCTTGATATCGCCATCGAACTTCCAGAATCACCACTCTCAGCTGTCATGTCAGGGGAAGTTTGGGAAGAGATTTATGACCGTTTGGCCCAGCTAATCAGGCAACACAAAACGACACTCATATTTGTGAACACGCGACGATTGGCGGAACGAGTCGCCCGCCATCTTGGCGATAGAATCGGCGACGAAAACATCGCTGCGCATCACGGAAGCCTTGCTCGCGAGCAAAGGCTGGCCTCTGAGCAGCGGCTTAAGGCAGGCGAATTGAATGCGCTGGTGGCCACCGCCTCCCTTGAATTGGGTATCGATATTGGTGACGTCAACCTTGTCTGCCAACTTGGTTCGACTCGCTCAATTACCAGTTTTCTCCAGCGGGTTGGGAGGTCGAACCATACTGTTGCTGGTTTCCCAAAGGGAAGAATTTTCCCACTTTCACGCGACGAACTGGTGGAGTGTGCAGCCTTGATAGATTCGGTACGTCGCGGCGAACTGGATCGGTTGTCAATTCCAGAAAAACCTCTGGATATTCTGGCCCAGCAGTTGGTGGCGACGGTGGCGGCGGAGGAGTGGACCGAAGACACGCTCTGGGAGATGACTTGCCGGGCGTATCCCTACCGCAATCTACAACGGACGGAGTTTGACGAGATCGTGCGGATGCTCGCCGAAGGATTTTCTACCAGACGCGGGCGACGTTCAGCTTACATCCATCACGATGCCGTGAATCATCGCTTGCGGGGTCGCCGTGGCGCCCGGCTGGCGGCTATAACTTCTGGTGGTGCGATCCCCGATACGGCCGATTATGCAGTCGTCCTTGAACCCAACGGTTTGGTGATTGGTTCAGTAAATGAAGACTTTGCGATTGAGAGTTTACAAGGGGATATTTTTCAGCTTGGCAACACTTCCTGGCGTGTGTTGCGGGTCGAACAGGGGAAAGTGCGCGTGGAAGATGCGCACGGTCAGCCACCGTCAATCCCTTTTTGGCTGGGTGAAGCTCCCGCGCGTTCCCACGAGCTTTCGGCCTCTGTGTCTCGGTTGAGAGACGAGGTGGCGCGGAAGATTTCAATAGGCAGTTCAGAAGCAGACCCGGCCAACGTACCCAAAGAAGATGAAGCCCCCGGTGTGCGAATTGATCTTGAACCGGCGATTGAGTGGCTCACAGGTGAAGTAGGCATCACGCGGCCTGCGTCAGAACAGATTGTCGAATATCTCGCCGGCGCAAAGGCAGTGCTCGGCGTAATGCCTTCGCAGGATGCAGTCGTGCTCGAACGCTTCTTCGATGAAACGGGGAGCATGCAGTTAGTGATTCACGCCCCGTTTGGCAGCCGGCTGAATCGCGCCTGGGGACTGGCATTGCGGAAAAGGTTCTGTCGCAAGTTCAACTTTGAATTACAGGCAGCCGCCACCGAAGATGCCATAGTACTTTCCCTTGGACCAACACACAGCTTTCCCTTAGAAGACGTTTTTCACTATCTCAATTCCAAAACTGTGCGGCAGTTGCTTTGTCAGGCATTGCTGGCAGCACCGATGTGGAATATTCGCTGGCGGTGGAACTCGACCCGTTCTTTGGCAGTGTTGCGCCGGCGCGGAGGCAGGAAGATCCCGGCGCAGATTCAACGCATGGATGCGGAAGATCTGCTCACCGCGGTCTTTCCGGATCAGGTTGCTTGCGCCGAAAACGTTTCCGGGGAAATCCAGATTCCAGAGCATCCTCTTGTCAGGCAAACAGTCAAAGACTGCCTGGAAGAGGCCATGGATGTAGATGCGCTGGAGGCGCTTCTTAGCTCAATTGAGCGCGATGAAAAACAGCTGATTGCGCGTGATGTGGTAGAGGCTTCTCCGCTTTCCCAGGAGATTCTCAACGCGCGACCGTACGCTTATCTCGATGATGCGCCATTGGAAGAGCGCCGCACTCGCGCGGTCTTTCAACGTCGCTGGCTCGATCCGGAGACGGCGGAGGATCTCGGCAGGCTCGATCAAGCCGCTATCGCGCGCGTGCGGGAGGAGGCCTGGCCTGAACCGCAATCCGCAGATGAGCTGCACGACGCGCTTGTCGAGTTGGGGTTCTTGACCGAGACGGAAGGAACTGAATGGCAGGATTTGTTTACTGCCTTGCAGCTGGGACGTCGAGCGGCAGTGCTCCAGGAGGTCCCGGGTGCGAGTCTTTGGATTGCCGCCGAACGACTTCCACAGTTCAAGGCAATCTTTCCCAAGGCAGCCACAGAACCAGAACTAAGGGCGCCCGAAATTGTTTCCCAAATCAGTTGGTCGTTCGAAGGCGCCCTGGTTGAAGTCCTTCGAGGCAGACTGGAAGGACTGGGACCAGTGACCGCGACCAGTTTAGCCTCCTCTTTGGATCTCGCCACCAGCGAAATAGAAGCCTCATTGCTGAAACTTGAGGCGGAAGGCTTTGTAATTCGCGGTAAGTTCACTCCCAGCACCGAAGATGTTGAGTGGTGCGCGCGGCGTCTGTTGGCCCGGATACATAGCTATACGCTAAATCGCCTACGCCAGGAGATTGAACCTGTTTCCTCAGCAGACTTCATCAGGTTTCTGCTCTCATGGCAGAAGGTAAGCCCGGAGCAGCAAATGGAGGGGCCTGAAAGTGTGTTGGCAATCATCGAACAGTTGGAAGGTTATGAAGCACCAGCCGCAGCCTGGGAAGGTGAGATCTTGCCGGCCCGGTTGGTAGAGTATGATCCTGCCTGGCTTGACGCGTTGTGTCTCTCCGGAGAAGTGATGTGGGCACGTTTGACGCCACCTGTGAGTTCAAGACGAGTCGGCACGGAGCCCGATAAACGCGAGTTTGTCGCAGACGATTCTACGCCGGGTGGCGACAGACCTCGTAGCTCTGGTCCAGTGCGTACCACGCCGATTGCGTT
Source organism: Pyrinomonadaceae bacterium (assembly GCA_035283325.1). Taxonomy (GTDB): domain Bacteria; phylum Acidobacteriota; class Blastocatellia; order Pyrinomonadales; family Pyrinomonadaceae; genus PSRF01. The sequence continues at coordinate 41,156 of DATEUF010000382.1, forward strand.
GATCCGCCGCCAAAACTTCGGTTTTTTCAACTCGTTGTTCCCGAGTCCTAAAGAAGAACCGGCTTTCTCAACCGTGACCCAGTCAGTTTACGAGAATCTCGAGCGTCGAGGCGCCTCATTCTTCACTGACGTCGTCGCTGGAACCAAACTATTGCGGAGCCAGGTTGAGGAGGCCTTGGCGGAACTGGTGGCGCAAGGATTAGTCGTGGCCGACAGTTTCACTGGCTTGCGCGCGCTCTTAACGCCTGCAAATCGAAAAACGCAGGCAGGACGCCGCCATCGGCGAGAACCCGTTTACGACATGGAGGGCGCCGGTCGGTGGTCGATTCTCGAACGTAACGGTGGGAGCAGTTTTTCCGAAGTGGTGCGACGTGGTGTTGCAGAAAAAACCGTTATAGAGGAAAGCCGGGTGCCGGGTAGACCAGTCTCGAATGCAGAATCCGCCGAACGCGTTGCCCGGCTTTTTCTAAAGCGCTATGGCGTCGTGTTTAAACGCCTTCTGGAACGCGAAGGGTTCAATATTCCCTGGCGTACTCTTTTGCGCGTTTATCACCGTCTGGAGGCGCGTGGTGAGCTCCGCGGCGGACGCTTTGTGGCGGGTATTTCTGGTGAACAGTTTGCCCTACCCGAAGCGGTTGGTATGCTGCGCGCCGTTCGTCGGGCTCGCACCGGAGGTATAGAGTTTGTTGGAAACAGGGCGTTTCCTGGATCATCTGAACTTACAACTGATGACCAGGAGAACCTGGTTTCAGTGAGTGCGGCTGACCCGCTCAATCTTCTAGGTATCATCACGCCCGGAAGTCGGATTACAGCACACACATCCAACAGAGTTCTTTATCGCAATGGTGAACCCGTGGCAGTGCTGGAAGCGGGAGACACAAAGTTTCTCGTCGAACTGAGTCGCACATTGGAGTGGAAGGCAAAGGCGGCACTCTTGCGAAAGCCAACTCCACCGCAGTTGCGAACATACCTCCGCCGGCCGGCTTAGCTTAATTCTTGCAATTTATCTTCTTCAAAGAAAACTGTTCAACAGTCTTTACACGAGATTGCGTAGGGCCAAAACCTCGGCAGCAGGGGTGCGGTCGCCTGTGCAACTGATGCGGCGAGGTGCATCGAAGTAGAGAAGTGTGTAATCAAGGTCGCTGTACAGCTCAACAATCCGCTTCGTAGCCTGGTTTGAAAGCACCACCGGCCCTGGGTGTTTTGCGAGCCAATGCGCGGTCTTAACTTGCTCTGCCCAGCCAAAGCTGTCTTTTGAGTATTGAGTAAATTCGACGTCATAGGGTGGATCAGCGTAGACGAAATCATTCGGTTCCAACGGCAACTGCTCAAAACTCGTCTGCTCGAGTTCCCAGTGGGCCAGCACCGGCTCATATGGAGTAAAGCTTCGGCAGTAATTAATTTTCTTATAGCTGCCGAATGGAACATTGAATTCTCCACTACGGTTGAATCTGCATAGTCCGTTGTAACCGGTGCGGTTAAGATAATAGAAGAGCGACGCAGCCTCTTTTGTAGTAGATTTTCCGCTCAGGAGCATTTCATTGAAACGACGGCGATGAGCATAGAAAAGGTGCTCGTCGTTGGCCATCTCGATTGAGACGTCCAAGCCGCGCTTTACCCAGCGATAGAAGGTGATCAGATGAGGGTTGATGTCGTTGATCAGTGCTCGGTCAGGAAGGAGTCCCAGGGTCACAGCCAAGCCCCCGCAAAAAGGTTCGACCAGTCTGCGGTGATTTTCTCTCTGCCAGTATTTCCGAAGGTGAGGCAATTGCCAACGCTTCCCACCTGCCCATTTAAGGGGAGGCGGAAGAGCGTAAGTAGTTTGAACCAGTTCCGGTGAGCCGACGTAAGGAGACAAGAGCTTCTTTTCTAATAGAAATGCTCAAGGGAGCCTCGACGGCTTATAACATAGTTGAACTCAGAGCGACAATGATCTGGCGCAGATGACAAAAGGAGTTGACATGACAAAGCTTTTAATTTTGCTTTTACTCGTGTTGGTTGTAGCCTTGTACCAGCCAGTCTTCGCGCAAGAGAAGACTCAACCAAAGTTCAAGTTGGTTGAGTTTCAGATGGCCCTCTTGAAGCGTGGTCCAAACTGGACCGCCACCAAGACTGGTGAGCACAACCCAATTCGGGATAGTCACTATGCCTACTTCCAGAGTCTGGTGGAATCGGGCAAGGCCGTCCTGGCAGGTCCGCTGGATGATGACGGCGAGATCAAGGATGTCTATGTTTTCCGGTCAAAGAGTCAGGACGAGGCACGAGCCTGGGCTAAAGATGACCCCGCTGTGAAGGCCGGACATCTTTCGGTCGAGATGCACCCGTGGTGGTCGGAGGAAGTGATGAAGTCTGCTGCCATGCCACTCAAGTTAGCAAAATCCTATCTTGCTTTCCTGACTCGCGGTCCCAAGTGGACGCCCGAAAAAACCGCGGCAACTGAAGAGATACAGAGAGCTCATCTCGGCAACATAAAGCGGCTCGCCGAAATGAAGAAACTCGTGGTTGCTGGTCCCTTTGGAGATAACGGACGGCTGCGAGGCATCTTTGTATTCAAGGTCGACTCGCTGGAGGAGGCAAAGGCGCTTGCAAACACTGACCCTGCTGTACAGGCGGGCCGGTTAGCGCTGGAGATCCATCCCTGGCTCGTACCGGAAGGTATGTTGCCGTAGAGCTGAAATCGAAATGTCGCAAAGACATCGAGTGTTGAATTATTCAGTAAGGGTTAGTTTTGTATGAAGGCAAAATGGAACGACGTCACCTTGGCCGAGAGCGATAGGACGATTGTCGTCGAAGGCAACCACTATTTTCCGCCTGACAAGATCAATCGCCAGTTTTTTCAGCAGAGCAATACTCACACCACCTGTCCCTGGAAGGGTGAAGCGAGCTATTACAACATCGTGGCTGCTGGTGAGATAAATAAAGACGCTGCCTGGTACTACCCGGAACCAAAACCGGCCGCTGCTGAGATCAAAGACTACGTAGCTTTTTGGCGCGGCGTAAAGGTGGAGGAATGACTAGTTGATCCCAAAATCCCTGATGTCTCGAAAAGGTTTGTCGGTATCTTTGAAATCCGGTCGGTAGTAGTAGGCTGAGCCATCGTATTCCTGCATCCAGCCTTCTTCCATTTCGAGTTCTTCCACCGCGGAAACTTCCCGCAACCATTCCGTTTCACTGATGCGCCTGGAGAGCAGCACGAAGCGATTGTTTGTCGCGGCCTGGTGGCTGGCGTAATACTGGGCCATCAGCGAAATTGCGACGCGAGGACTTAACTCACTGCGAATCCATTCGAGCGACTGCCTTACACCGGCAATATCGTTCGGCAACACGAGCAAGCGAACTATCAATCCGCCCCTGAGCACGCCATCTTCGCCATACTCGAGCCGGTCTCCTGTCTGGCGAAACATCTCTCGAATCGCCCGCCTCGCATGCTCCTTATACCGCGGCACCTTCGAATAGCGATAACCAGCGTCATCCTCGGCATACTTCAGGTCCGGAAGATAGATCTGAACGATTCCCTCCAGTAGCTTTAATACTTCAAGAGAATCGTAGGCGTTTGTGTTGTAAACGATTGGTAAGCTCAAGCCCCGCTGGGCGGCGATGAGAATAGACCGAGCCATCTGGGGTGCAAAATGGGTCGGCGAAACGAAGTTGATATTATGACAGCCGCGCGCCTGCAATTCGAGCATCATCTCAGCCAGGCGTTCGTGTGTTACCTCGTTCTCGAGTTGCTGCTTATGGGTCTGGGAAATTTGGTAATTCTGGCAATAGACGCAACGAAGATTACAGTTACCGAAGAAAATGTTGCCGGCGCCATGAGTACCGACGAGTGCGGGCTCCTCACCAAAGTGGGGAGTATACGAAGAAACAATAGGCAGACGGCCGGAATAGCAGGCAGCAACTTCGTTTCTCAAGCGATTGTTAAGACAATCGCGCGGACAAACGGTGCAGCGCTCAAGTAAGGCTTCGAGCGCTTTAACTTGACGCTCGAGTTCGCCGGATTCCAGTAGTCCAACATACGAAGGAAGTGCAGACGAAGCCGAATTTGTCTTCTCACTCATGGCGTCGAAAATGAACAAAGTGGGGTTTGTGTTGCTCGACAATCTCGGTAGGGGCCACGCGCTTTGATTGTCGCCAGATGAAATCCATCTCTGCATGGATTGTACTCAGAGTTCTATAGTATTCTCTATACCGCCGCCCCGGCCCGCCTTACTTCAACGGTTTCGCTCAAGATTTAATAGCTTGCATTGATCTTGCAAAAGGATTGTTTCTGCCATTTTTTCCGGCAACCGGCCTTCTCGCGGAAACTTTCGGGACCGATGTCTCATCCAAAGTTCCCAATATCGGCTCTCATGAGATCTCTCCCAAAAATCAGGTTGTTGTTTAGGAGGAGAGAATGAAACACTCCAGTCCCCTGAAAGTCTCGGCAGGTTTATTCGTCCTGCTGTTATCAATTGCGCAGGTGGCACCACTGTCAGCGCAGACCCGCTTGAAGCCGGGCATGAACCTGTTTTCGTTGCGTGATGATGTTCAAATTGGCCAGCGTTCGGCGGCCCAAGTTGAAAGACAATATCGAACTCATAACGACTCGCGTGTGAGCAGAATCGGTCGCCGGTTGGCGGCACGTTCGACTATGCCAAATCTTCCCTGGCGGTTTCGAGTCATCGACCGGGCGGATATAAATGCGTTTGCGTTGCCTGGTGGTTACGTATACGTGACGTCAGGCATGCTGCGAAGAGTGCGCAACGACTCTGAATTGGCAGGGATACTGGCGCACGAGATTACGCATGTAACGCTCAGGCACGGGACCAATCAGGCTTCCAAGGCGATGCTTGCTCAAATGCCTCTCCAAATGCTGGGCGGCAGGTTAGGAGGCGGGCTGGCAGGTAATCTCGCCCAACTGGGAATTTCGTTGGGATTGAATTCGCTTTTCCTCAAGTATAGTCGTGGCGCCGAAACTCAAGCGGATGTGGGCGCAGTGCAGTTAATGCGGCGGGCCGGCTATAGTCCTTCTGGTCTCGTGAGTTTTATGCACACTCTGAATAGTAACGGCGGTGGGTTCTTCTCAGATCATCCCAGTCCGGCAAACCGGATCGGACGCATTCAGCAGGAGATTGCCACCACCGGTCGCCTGTAGCGCGGGCGGTAGGTTTCGCACAGCCAAGCTGGCATTATGCACGCCTCACTTGGCCAGGGTGCGAACGTAATTGACCAGGTGCCAGCGTTCTTCTTCAGTCAACTGCTTTTTGTGGTTGTGAAGTACTTGCTATTGGCCAAGCTTAGCCACTCTGCGCCGGACCATCCGTTTCTTCTTTGCCCGGGTGACAGGCTTTGCTGTTGGCGCGACCTCAGCTTTCGGTTTCGCCTGCGCTTTTATGAAGTCAAGGACTATTTGCTGCGGAACGTCGGCACTCAAGACTATTTCATTCTCTTGCGGCCTAATGGAAAAGTACTTAAGGGCTGATTGCGTTGCTTTATCAGTAACTGTGTTCACTGCCTGTTGGACCAACCCGGAGAGAAGGTTATTAATGATCTTCGCGGTGTCAGGGTTATCGGCATTCATGGCGCCGCGGAGCATAAAGTTGTTTGTATCCATTGTGAGCGAAGCGTAAAAATCGCCAAAAGCGGAATCGCAGCCTGCCGGTCTAGGGCTGGTTTCCGTGCCCAGCAAACCGAAAGTCTTCTTAAAAGAAGAGAGTGGTGAGCCGGCGGCGCTAATCAGCACAGTTGGATCGCGCAGCAATGAATCCAGACCTTCGCGGCTGAGGCGTTCCTTACCTTCTGCGGCATCAACAGCAGCCTTCAGGTAAGCAGTGGTGCCGACGGCAATCGTGTTGGCATTCAACGGTACAATTGCTATTTCAGCAAACGACTTCAGCAGCAGGTTCGTCTCCGCCTGTTTCGCAATCTGCTCAACAGTCATCAGACCAATCGTCTTATTGCCATACTTCTCGTCACGCAGCTTGCCGCCCGAAGCCATGCGTGCCAGAACCAAGAGCGAATCGGCGCTCATATCCCCGCCAGCCACCAACATAAACTCAGGGGGAATGAAGCTCAGCCCTGCCGAGGGCTTTTTGAAACGAACGGCGAGGATGATGTATTCAATCTTCGCAGGGTCAATCCCAACATTCTGCTTTAATTGATTGAACCCTGAACGCATATCCGCAACATCTTTTTCAGGCATGAACCTGGGAACAGCTTCATTGAGAATGCGTTGCGGGTTGATGTAAATGAGTGTGTCAGCCTCAGGAAGCGTTGTTAGCGCCGAAAGAACCGTTTGCACGGAACCGTCCGCACCGGGTCCTTCTTCACCTGAGGTTGCGACTTGACTGCTGGTATAGGTCGATGGGTGAGTCTTCGGACTTACCTGGGCCTCAACTGTAGCGGCAAGAAGTGTGCCCGCAAGTAGCCCCGCACAGAAAGCGATATTCTTCTTCACTATTTTAGCCTCCGCAATTTCCGTAGTTCACATGAATTGCCAGTGCCGTTTTCAATCATGCAATAACTTGGGAGAATCGGCTGGTCAGATCTTTGGCAGATTTCGAGTGGTCAGCTCGTTCTCTACATTGCCGGTGTTTAGAGTCGAGACAGGCTCAAAAAGCAGCACATGGCACTCTTCGTCGGCGACAGGTCTATGTTCAATCCCGCGTGGCACGACGATCATCTCGCCCTCTTCGAGTTTGACCTCCCGTTCATTACCATCCTCGCAGAACTCAAGTCGAAAGCTGCCTTTCACAACCAGAAACAATTCATCCTCCTTTTCGTGATGGTGCCACGTGAAAGGGCCTTTGAACTTCACAAGCTTCACCTGCTGACCGTTGAGTTCCGCGGCAATGTGAGGTTTCCAGTATTCCCCAAAGAGAGAGAGTTTTTCGGCGATGTTTGTCTTTTGCATGGTTGTTACCTTAGGCCGCATAACCATCAACGCTGCCATTGTCTCTATCCCGTCCCAAAGATTTTGCAACCGCAGGTTTTCATTCTCCGCGTGTTGATTGTTGTCGTAATTGGCGATCGGTACCGTGATCGTTACCGTCCGCATATTCTCCGTTATGATCGATAACGGTAGGCTTCCACCGGCAGTTGGCAACTTTACGACCGGCTTATCGGAGCTGGATTCCACTGCCTCGATTACAGCCCTGGAGATGGGCAGATCCATCCGTGTCCGTTCAGCGTTGTAACCGCCGGAACGATGACCTACCCTGGCGATCAGCGGATATTTGAGCCGCTCTTCGTCAGTGGGCTCGCGGTCTTCAAGCACGTAGAAGCCCTCTTTACGAATGTGTTCTCTCAGTTTTTCCACCTGGCGCTTATAGTCGTTGCCGCTAACCAAACGTAGGTCGAGGACCGCTGTCGCGGTGGTAGGAATGACATTACGGGCCAGGGCGCCTGTATCGCCGCTACTCATGCCATTAATGTTCAGTGAGGGCTCATTCAGGAGCTCCAACAGACTCTTCGCAGCGTTGTCCGTGCGCACGAGCCCAAGTTCACGCTTTAGCCTTTCATCATATTCCGGCGCGTCTGACAAAGCGCGCTGCTCAGCACTTCCAATGCGGATGACATCATCATACCAGCCGGCAATCAAAACTCGACCGTTACGGTCTTTCATCGAACTCAGCAATTGAGCCAGCAACAGCGCCGGGTTAGGAGCCCAGTTGCCATAATGGCCGCTATGCAATGGCCGCTTCGCGCCATAAAGGGTGACGTCTACATTGGTATCTCCGCGTACTCCGAACACCACCTGTTTAAGACCCGACTGGTGCACCGGACCATCGCAAATCAGCCAGGCGTCAGCCTGAAGGAGGTCTGCATAACGGCGGATAATTTCGCCCAGATGAGGTGAGCCCGCCTCCTCTTCACCTTCGAAGACAAACTTGAGATTTGAAGTCGGAGCAATTCCACGGGCTTTCAAAGCATCTGTCGCCGCCAGGATCGCCATCACACCGGCTTTATCATCCGCAGCTGACCGGGCATAGAGACGCCATTCCGGATTAATCCCCGACACTAGATCGAGCGTCGGGATGATCCGGGCCCCAGCTTCCAAAGGCGCCGAACGGAGCGTTGGCTCCCAGGGGCGGCTGCCAGTCCATTGAGTGGGATCTGTTGGTTGACCATCATAATGAGCGTACAAAACAATTGTGCGCTTGACACCAGGGACCTTCCACTCGCTGTACACGACGGGAGGCCCTGAAGCGTCTTTCGTTTCCAGGAGCTGCGGGGAGAAGCCGCGTCGTTGAAGCATATCGGCGATATGCGCAGCGTTTCTGCGGATATCTGCCTGATTTGAAGCAACGTTGGGGATACTAAGGAGGGTTAGAAATTCCCGCAGAATCTGTTGCTCGTTTGCTTGGCGAAACTCCCGCACCTTCTGCCGCGTTGACTGGCCAGAAAGAGGCCAGCAAGCAGATATGATGGTCAGAAAAATCATTAATGCTCGCATTGGCGACTTCCTAAAAAGAGTAGGCTTTTGCTTTTTCTCCACTGGTCTTGACAAAAAGTAAGCTTCTTCCAGCCAGCTCATTAGTTGTTTATCAACGTCAAGTGTCGGTGAGTCTTACGAAATGGCTGTATGTGCTCCCAGGAGTTCCTGATAGCGAAAGCACGTAGGATTGTGATCGTTGACCATCCCAACGGCCTGCATGAACGCATAACAAATTGTAGAACCCACAAATTTGAAGCCGCGTTTGTTTAGCTCCTTGCTCAGGGTATCTGATTGGGCCGTGAATGCTGGAACGGGTTGTGCGCGCTTTCTTTGCCTGGGCACGCCTCCTACGAATTGCCACACGAAAGAATCAAAACTACCAAATTCTTTCTGCACCGACAGGAACGACCGCGCATTCTGGATAGCTGACTGAACCTTCAGACGATTGCGAATGATGCCTTCATTCGCGAGCAGCTTTTCGACCCTCTTCGCATTATAGCGAGCGATCTTTGCGGGATCGAAGTTATCAAAGGCCACACGATAGTTGTCTCGCTTCTTCAGAATGGTTTCCCAGTTAAGTCCAGCTTGGGCGCCCTCAAGCAGTAGGAATTCGAACAGCCTCCGATCTTCATGCAAAGGTACACCCCATTCTTTGTCGTGATAGGCGATCAATAGATCCGTCCGAGCCCAATCGCAACGTTTTACCATGGGCCTATCTTACAGGAAGCGATTTGAAATGGAGCAATGACGAGATGTTTAGTTCTTGCTTAGGCGTCCAGCGAGGCCGGCAACCACAGTCACCAGCTCGTTTGCCTCAACCGGTTTAGGGACGTGGGTGTTGTAGCCGGCGAGTATTGCGCGCATGCGATCTTGTACTCGAGCGTAGGCAGTCAGCGCTACAGCCGGAATCCTATTCTGCTTGCCAGCCTCACCTTTTCTCACCTGGCGGATTAGATCGTAGCCGTCGATCTCAGGCATGCCAACATCGCTTATCAACAGATCGAATTCCGACGTTTCGAGTTTGTCTAACGCCTCTTTAGCGTTGTTGACGCTCGTAACTATCGCGCCTCGCTGTGTAAGCTCCATTGAGATCAGGTCAAGCGCGTCTGTTTCGTCATCAACCACTAAAATCCGCAGCCGTTCCAGGCTGGGCAGTTCAGCTTCACTTTCACGGAAAGCTGCTGCCGCTGTAGCCAGTGCTTCGGGCCGCAGTTCGCCTGTGGGTTTTGGCAGTTTGACAGTGAACTTTGCACCCTGGCCGTCATCGCGATTTTCGACAGAGATTGTTCCGCCGTGAAGCTCCACCAGATGACGAACGATGGCTAGCCCCAACCCTAATCCTCCATGAGTGCGTGTGGTGGAACCGTCTCCTTGCCGAAACCTCTCAAATACAAATGGGAGGAACGCGGCGTTGATACCTGGTCCCGTGTCGCACACCTGAATTTGTACATTCTTTTCAGTGCAGGCCACGCGAATCTCAACCTTTCCACTGTTTGGAGTGAACTTGGCAGCATTGGAGAGCAGGTTCCATACCACTTGCTGCAGTCGATCCGGATCTCCGGAGATCATCTTCAGCCCGGCATCGATTATCGTTTCGATTTCGATGTCCTTGGCTTCTAACGCGGGGCGCACCGCATCCAGCGCCCCATCCACTACAGTCACAAGATCGACTGGACCGACCTTGAGCTGTAGTTTTCCGGTAATCACGCGCGAAACGTCGAGTATGTCCTCAATTATTTGCTTCTGCGCCCAGGCATTTCTCTCGATGACGTCAAGAGCATGGGTAGAACTCTGACGGTCAAGTTTTCCCGAGCGCAGCATTCGTGACCAGCCAATTACGGCATTCAACGGTGTGCGCAGCTCATGGGAAAGGGTTGCGAGAAATTCATCCTTTAGCCTGTTGGCCTTTTCGGCTTCCGCCCTTATGGCCCGCTCACGCTCGAGCGAGGCAGCGCGTTCCACTTCGGCTCGCTTCCGTTTTTTGAATTGACCGATTTGACCGCCAATTGCGCCGACCAATGTCAGTAGCTCACCGTCGGGTTCCCTCATCTCACGGCTAAAGAATTCCACCACGCCAAGCACTTCACTACCGATACGGATCGGAAAGCCGAAAGCGCTCAGCAGCCGCTCTTCGGCAGCAATAAAGGCCCGTGGAAAGTTTGTGTCCTGAAGTACGTTTGGGATCCAGGCGGGTTCATTACTCGCCCAGATGCGGCCCGGTAATCCAATACCTTTGGAGAAAGTCGAGCTTCTGGTTAATTCTTCAAATCCTTTGGCATCGGCCGGAGGAACATGCCAAACGTCGACGCAACGAAGGACCTGACTTTCATTGTCAACCTTCCAGAGCGCTCCAAGTTCCCATCCGAGACTCTCGCAGACGGCCTTCAGAACCTTGTGTGCGCCTTCAAAAAAGTCATCGGATTCAGACAAGTTCTTTGTGACCGCATACTGAAGGGCCAGCCGGCGTTCCGTCCGTTTGAGATCCGTAACGTCTTGCGTAAAGCAACGTGTATGGATAAATTTGCCATTTTGCCAGAGTGCGCTCGAGTTAATTTGCACATCTTTTATGGAGCCATCTTTCGAACGCAGGCGCGCTTCGTAGTCGCGAAGCACTTCGCCCGCTTTCAAGCGTTTCAGGACATCCTGAATCACCGGGGGGTCAGCGCAAAATTCGGCGATGTTATGACCGATGTATTCGTCTTTCGAATAGCCGAGAAGATCAAGCTCAGTCTGGGTTACGCGAATAATTGTTCCGTCCGCGTTGGCCCAATGCATACCGATAGCTGCATTTTCAAAAGAGTCGGCCAGCTCCGTTTCGCTTTGCCGCAGTGCCTCCTCCGCTCTTCTACGTTGGGTGATGTCGCGCTTGATGCCGACGTAATAGAGTGGCTTTCCGCGGTCATCCAGCATGCTGAAGGCAGAGAGTTCAATGTGCTTTTTCTCGCCTGACTTCGTCTTACTGGTGACCTCTCCCCTGTATTCACCGTTTTGGGCCAACTCTCGCGCGATTGCTGCAAACGCTTCGGCTCCCAGATGTATGGCCGGCGTTTGGTTTTCCAGCTCAGCGTCTGAATACCCCATCAAGTTTCGATGGGCTGCATTCTGCTCGATGTAATAGCCTTCGGGACTGATAATGGCTATCGGCTCGCTTGAGTGAATAAAAATTTGCCGGTAAAGGTTCGGATAGAGTTCCGCGGGTCTTTGAGCGGCGGTTGGCACTGGCCAGTCCTGGGTTTCCATTGCGCTGGACATAGATTGCCCAACTGCGGTTTAGAGGTCGCAATTTAGAGGGGGAATTTGGGGTATCTAATAATAGCACTTATTCGAGTCAGGTAAAACCGCCTGAACCGAATTTGTCTGAGTTGGTCATTGCGGGGCTCCCCAGGCGGCAAGAGGTATCGCGGAAGGGACAGCATTTCTCGCGAAAAATCGAACCAGACCTACGCTACACCTCACCGTCAAAGCAGGTATAGCAAACCCTCTTGAATGCTTCGTAACTTTAGCAACTCGACTTCGGAGTGAGATAACCATCCTTCAGCGGTTCCTCTCGCTGAAGATCAGTGGGTTCATGCGGGGTTTCCCGCACGCGATGGTGAAGTTTTCGCAGCGTGAAGGCCCAAAAATCCAGGTTCCATTCGAAAACAGGTATGTCCCTGGGGGCACATGCGTTGCAGGGTTTTAGTTGTTATTTCCGCCTCTAAATGAGTGTGGCGCCTCAACAATGAATCAAGAACGGAGTCCAGGATGAGTTCAACATTCGCAATAGCTGACCCTCGCGAAACACAATTAGTGAAGACCTCACTTACGGGCCATTCACTTCTCGATAACCCCTTGCTCAACAAAGGAAGCGCTTTTTCAGAAGACGAGCGCCGGGAGTTTGGTCTCCTGGGACTGTTGCCTTTTCACGCTTCAACGCTGGCAGAACAACTACGACGTACTTATGAGAATTACTCGCGCAAAAACTCGGATGTTGAGCGTTACGTTTTTCTCACAGACCTACAAGATCGCAATGAGACGCTTTTTTACAGCCTGGTTCACAAGCACATCGGCGAGATGATGCCCATCATCTACACCCCTACGGTCGGCGTCGCATGTCAGGAGTATAGTCACCTGTTCCGACGGCCGCGCGGTCTGTATCTTTCCTATCCTTATCGCGACCGTATTCCGGAATTGCTCGACAATGCACCACTCGATAACGTCGAGATCATTGTTGTTACCGATGGCGAAAGAATACTCGGACTAGGTGATCAGGGTGTGGGTGGAATGGGTATTCCAGTTGGCAAGCTATCGCTCTATACGCTTTGTGCGGGCATTCACCCGCGGACAACGCTCCCAATTCTGCTTGATGTGGGGACTAATAACCGCGAACTTCTTAACGACCCTCTCTATCTTGGCTGGCGCCATGAGCGAGTTCGTGGAGAGCAATATAGCGAATTCGTCGATGCTTTTGTGTTAGCTGTCAGGCAAAAGTGGCCCAACGTTTTGCTGCAGTGGGAGGATTTTTCTAAGAATAACGCGCCCTGGCTGCTTGAGAAATATCGCGAAGAAATATGCAGCTTTAACGACGACATTCAGGGTACGGGCGCGGTAACGTTGGCTGGCTTGGCGGCCGCCGTGAGAGCGCAAGGCTCGCAGCTTGGCAAACAGCGCATTGTAATTCTCGGTGCGGGCTCCTCCGCGACTGGCATAAGCGCTCAATTGGAGATGGCCATCTGCCGCGAAGGATTCTCCCTGGAAGAAGCCCGTTCCAGGCTGTGGTTAGTTGACACCCGGGGACTAATACACGGGGGGCGGGGCGAGCTGGAGCCATTCAAACAGAAATACGCTCAGCCGGTTGAGTCTTTGGCCGGGTGGGGTCTGCCAACTGATGCTCGGATTGGTTTAGATGATGTGATCAAAAACGTGCAGCCGACAATCCTGATCGGAACGTCAGCGCAGCCCGGTGCTTTCACAGAAGCCATTGTTCGGGAGATGGCCCGCAGTGTTGAACGGCCGATTATTTTTCCGCTTTCCAATCCCACGTCCAGGTGCGAAGCAACTCCCAAAGACCTGCTCGCCTGGACGAACGGTCGTGCAATTGTGGCTACCGGCAGCCCATTCGAGGCGGTCGCCGTCAACGGCGGCAGCTGCCGGATTGGCCAATGCAATAACAGTTTTATTTTTCCCGGCGTCGGTTTGGGCGTTTTAGCATCCGGTGCTTGGCGAATCACTAACGAGATGTTTGTGAGCGCGGCAATGGCACTCAGTGAAATGGCTCCCGCGCTCAACAACGCCAGCGAACCACTCTACCCGCCGCTTGAACAAGTCCGCGAAGTCTCGCGCAAAGTGGCGCTCGCGGTGGCAGGGGAAGCCCAAAAGGCCGGGATGGCAGTGGAGACCAGTTTGCGGGAACTGGAGCGGCGCCTTGACGCAAAGGTCTGGACTCCCCATTACCTAAAACTCAAACGTACCGCCAGCGTGTAAACAAAAGGCAAATTAACTCCGGGTGTGGGCGATTTTCAGTTCACGACCCCGGGTGCATTTGACTTGCTTTTGCTTTTTATGTAAAAGCGTTTCTGACTTCCTAAACTACATACAACGATCACCCCGTGCTTTCTGCTTCCCTGAAGCGGGAGAGCTAGCTGTTGCGAACGAAAGGAGATTTCCATGGCATTGCGTTTAGGCGACACTGCACCCGATTTCACAGCCCAAACTACTGAAGGTCCGATTCGATTTCACGAATGGATTGGCGATAGCTGGGCCTGTCTGTTCTCCCATCCAAAAGATTTCACCCCAGTTTGCACAACGGAACTGGGCTACGTGGCGAAATGCAAACCGGAGTTCGAAAAGAGAAATGTGAAGGTTATCGGCTTGAGTGTGGATCCCACTGAGTCACACAAGAAATGGGCCGAAGATATCCGCGAAACCCAGGGCGCTGCCCTTAATTTCCCGGTAATCGCAGATCCCGATCATAAGATTTCCGAACTTTACGATATGATCCATCCTGAAATCAGCGACGTCTTTACCGTACGTTCGGTGTTCATCATCGGTCCTGATAAGAAAGTGAAACTAATGTTCACTTACCCAGCGAGTACCGGGCGAAACTTTGAGGAGATTCTGCGAGTGATCGACTCTCTGCAGCTTACCTCAAAGTATAGTGTCGCGACACCGGTGAACTGGAAAGATGGTGATGATGTGATCATAGTTCCCTCCCTCTCTGATGAGGAGGCAAAGACCAGATTTCCCGCCGGCTGGAAGGCGCCAAAACCGTATTTGCGAATCACTCCCCAGCCAAACAAGGGAGCCACTGATATAGCAACGGCAAAGTCCGGCACCTAGGGTTTTTATTTACGGCCTATGATGGTCAGGAAAGGCGCAGAGTCGTGAGCTCTGCGCCTTGTTTTTGCGAGCCAGACTGATGCAACAAATTGTTACAACTCGAAACGGTGACGTAAGCGTACTGGAGCTGCGACAAGCTCCCGACCCCAAACCGGGCAAAGGGCAGGTCGTGATCAGAGTTAAGGCGGCGGGCTTAAACTTTGCGGACATATTGGCGCGTCAGGGACTGTACCCCGACGGACCGCCTAAGCCCTGCGTAATGGGGTATGAAGTGGCAGGTGTGATAGAGAACGTGGGCGAAGACGTTGACCGGGCGTTTGTTGATAAGCCGGTCATAGCGATGACGAGATTTGGCGGCCAGTCGGAACTGGTGGCAGTAAAGGCCAGCCAGGTTTTTGAAAAACCCGGCTCGCTGAGTTTCGAACAAGCAGCCGCAGTACCAGTGAACTACTTGACAGCGTATGCGCTGCTGTACGTCATGGGGTCGTTGCAACCAGGCGAGTCCGTCTTGATTCACAATGCCGGCGGCGGCGTTGGACTAGCCGCAATCGATATAGCGAAACGCATAGGCGCCATAACCTATGGCACAGCCAGCCCCTCGAAGCACGATTTTTTGAGGGCTCGCGGCCTGGACCATCCAATTGATTATCGTAATCAGGACTGGCTTCCTGTTCTAAAAGAGATGACAGACGGACGTGGGGTTGAACTGGTGATAGATCCACTCGGCGGGGCGCACTGGAAGAAAAGTTATAGTGCGCTCAGACACACGGGGCGGCTGGGAATGTTTGGCATCTCCACAGCCTCCGCGACAGGATTGAAGGGGAAGTTAGGACTGCTGAGAGTAGCCGCCGCAACCCCATGGTTCCATCCGTTCGGTTTGCTTAACAGAAATCGCGGAGTTTTTGGTTTGAACCTTGGTCATATGTGGCATGAGTCCGAGAAGGTTGCAGGCTGGTTTAAGGCAATATTGGAAGGAATCGATGAGGGTTGGGTGCGGCCGCACGTGGATAGAGCCTTCTCCTTTCAGCAGGTGCGAGACGCCCATAACCATCTGGAGTCGCGCAGGAATATCGGAAAGGTTGTGCTGGTGCCCTAGGTGGATCAGCTTTCTCCTCAGCCCTTAATTAACCTGCTTTCCGGCTCGCTAATATGAAGGAGGTAATTGTCGAGTAGATCAGACCCAGGAAGAGCGCTCCAAAAAACAGCCCTCCGAAAGTTCCCAGAGCAACCTGCCAGAGTGGCCGGGTTTGGGCTTGCGCGTTGGCGGCGAGCAATACTTGGTCAAAGAGCACAATAACCGCCAGAAAGAACAGACAGGAAGAGAGACCGTAAACAAGAGCTATGGACAAACCTGTTTTTATTCCCTGCTTGAAATTCAGACTGCCCTGAGCCTCGCGCTTTTTTGCTTTTACGCCCAGGAAAATTCCCGCTATTTCCAGAAGGTTAAATAAGACGCCCGCTCCCAGGCTGTGAACTGGAGAAGTTGGATTGGGGGTGAGGAGGTGCGCAGTAATGGTCCAGACAATTACTCCGAGCGTGATCAATAGTCCGTATTTCAGCGCGATCCGCATTTCCGTTCACTGCCAGAGCAACTAGCGTCTCACTTATCTTGTGTGATTAAGACAACATCGTTAGAGACATTTCCCCGAGAGACCACTAACTGTTTGCCGTCGGCGGAATAATCGAAGGCAAAGATCTGATCGTTTCTGAAATCGGTCAGCTGCTTTGGTGGCCATCAATTGGTTGGTTCCAAATGTTTGAAACGCCGCCCCGCGTGTCGACATAAAGCACTGAAGATGCGTGCCGGAGGAGATAGTCAATTTCCGAGCAGCTGCGCCCCTCTTCTTAGAGCTCCCTCATGTTACGCCCTTCACCAGCTTCGCTTGCGCTATCAAGCCAGAGCAAAGTGTTTACGAGCGTGAGGCCATTGTAGTTGCGTTTCGGGAGAACCCGAAAGGGGAAAGGGCGAAGGGCTCTTGGCCCTTCGCCGGCCCTTAGCCCTTTGCCCTTCGCCCCTCGCCCTGCTATAGTCCGAAACTGGATATTCCCTTTAAAATACTGATACGCGAAGCCCTCTGAGAGGCTTCACTCTCTGAAAGAAAGGACCCCTATGGGAAACGAAGATTATCGCGGAGGCAAGGGAGAAAGCGTCTCTACTCGCCTTACGTATCTCCTAATTGGCGGCGGAATCGGCGCCGTTCTGGCGTTACTGTTTGCGCCGAAGTCGGGCCAGGAATTGCGTGGTGACATTGCGGATGCCACCCGCAAGGGCATTGACCGTTCGCGCGAGGCTGCTCAACAACTCGGGGAACGGGCCGGCGAATACTACGAAACCACACGTGGACGTGCGGCGGAACTTTACTCGCAGGCCACCGAGAAGGTTGGTGAGGTGGCCCAGACGGCGCGTGATTCCGCAGCTCGAAAGACCGGCACCGTGGCCGCTGCGATCGAGGCTGGTAAGAAGGCCTATCAGGAAGAAAAACGACGAACCGAGCTATCGGGCCGGATTGAGGCGGCACCAACATACGAGGAGAAAGCAAACTAGGGTTATTCACTCATCCATCCCCATGAGTCTTGCTCTGCAAATCAGTGCTAACGATCCTTTATTCTGGATCATGATAGTGATCGCCTTGTCGTTTATAGTGATCGCGTTCGCGATGATCACTATTGCGGTGGTGATCAAACGCGCGGTTGATTCAGTCACTCGCCTGGAGCAGAAGGTCGAACCGCTCGTGGAGCGGCTGGCCGTTGTAAGTGAGCAGGGCAAACAGATTGCTGTGCAAGGCCGCCAGATTGCCGAGCAATTTAATGCGATGACGGGCCATCTCTCAGTGGCCACGATGCATTTCTCTGAATCTCTCGCAATCATCAAAAGTGAAGTTAGTGAATTGAAGGAGTTGGTGAGCGACACGGCCGTCGAAGCGCGCGACAAAGTGGAACTCGTCAGCAGAACAATAGACCACGCGCACCGGCAAGTGGCGACCACCACCGATTTCGTGCAGGCAAAAGTAATTGAGCCGGCCCGGGAGGTAGCGGCGATCATGGCGGGCTTCCGCCGTGGCCTCGAGGTCCTCGTTGCGCCCGCGCCGAAGCCCATTAATCAAATTTACGGAGAGGAAGAGATGTTCATAGGTTGACGCCTGCCACAATCGCTTGCCCTCGCGGACCCGGACCATCGCTTCTTGAGAGAGCTGGTTCGGGTCTTTGGTTCCCAGCACTCAAGACTTTTTGCGGGCGAAAGTATTCTGCTGTTAGTATTGTCAATTCTGGAAATGTAGGTATGGAAACAGAAGCCACACTTGAGCTAAAGAAAACAGTCAATCTGCCAAAGACCGCCTTCGCTCAGAAGGCCAACCTCGCTCAGAGCGAGCCATCGCGTTTGCGGAAATGGAAGGAAATCGGACTTTATCAGATGATCCGTGAGCGTCGTGCTGGTGCGGCCAGGTTTATCCTGCATGATGGTCCACCATATGCCAATGCCGATATTCACCTCGGCACGGCACTGAACAAAATCCTCAAAGACTTCATCGTGAAATCGCGAACCATGATGGGTTTCGATGCGCCTTATGTACCTGGCTACGACTGTCACGGTTTGCCAATCGAGTTGTATGTCGATCGCAAACTGGGAGCCAAGAAAGCCAACATGTCTCCGGTATCAATTCGGCGGGCCTGTCGTGAGCATGCTTCTGAAGCATTAAAGCGCCAAACACGCGACTTTCAGCGACTCGGGATTCTGGGCGAGTGGGAAAACCCTTACCTGACAATGTCGAACCACTATGAGGCTGAGACAGCCCGGTTGTTTGGTCGCTTCATTGAGCGCCAATTTGTTTACAAGGGAGCGCGGCCCGTCTACTGGTGTATTCACGATCAGACAGCCTTAGCGGAAGCTGAGGTTGAGTATCACCGCCACACGAGCCCCTCAGTCTACGTTAAGTTTCCGTTGGTCAGTGATCCCGGCCTGATAGATCCGGCATTGGCCGGCCGCAAGGTGTTTGTTCTGATCTGGACAACTACGCCCTGGACGCTGCCGGCAAACCTGGGCATCGCCGTGCATCCTGATTTTGAGTACGCTGCTTTTGAACACGCGGGCGAGGTATACATTGTGGCCAGCGAACTGCTCGACGCGGTCGCGACGAAGTGCGAACTGATCGAAAGGCAAAGCGACGGGAACCGCGAGAAGCCAAAGGTGCTCGCCCGTTTTCCCGGTACCAGACTCGAGCGACTGGAATGCCGGCACGCATGGCTGGAACGTCCTTCGCTCCTGATGATTGGTGAACATGTAACCCTTGGCGGGGAAGCCGATGCCGAAACTGAGCTGGATGTTAAGGAATCGCGCGAAAAGCAAGCTACCAGCAAGGCCGGCACCGGATGTGTGCATACGGCCCCCGGCCACGGGCACGACGACTTCGTTATTGGCAAGCGGTACGGGTTGGAGATCTATTGTCCGGTGGATAATGCTGGCCGGTTTACGCCTGAAGTGGAACATTTTGCCGGCGAACGGGTCTTCGAAGCCAATTCAAAAATCGTCGATTTCATGCGTGAGCAGGGCGTGCTCTTGTTCACAGAAGACTACGAACACCGTTATCCACATTGCTGGCGGTGTAAGAACCCTGTGATTTTCCGCGCCACGCCACAATGGTTTATCTCGATGGACCGCAAAGGAGGGCCGGTAGCTGAAGAGGATCACCAGCAGCCCGATCGGCAGACCGGGTCTCTTCCGCCGGATGGCGCGGCAGGGTACTCCCTTAGGGAGGCTGCGGTTCACGAGATTGAACGCGTTGAGTGGCTGCCGGCGTGGGGACGCGACCGCATGCGCAACATGCTCAAAAGCCGGCCCGACTGGTGTGTTTCGCGACAGCGAGTCTGGGGCGTGTCCATCCCGGTTTTTTATTGCGCAAAATGCACTGAAGCAGTTGCCGACCCGCAGGTCATCAATCATGTAGCGGACATCTTCGAACGTGAATCGGCTGATGCCTGGTACACCAGGGAGGCTCGTGACCTTCTTCCCGAAGGGTTTCAGTGCAAACAGTGTGGAGCGACTGAATGGACCAAAGAAAGTGACATCCTCGACGTCTGGTTTGACAGCGGGTCCTCCTCAATCGCCGTGCTCGAGAGTCGCACGGGTCTCGGGTGGCCGGCTGATGTTTACATCGAAGGCGGCGATCAGTTCCGCGGCTGGTTTAATTCTTCGCTGATGGTGGGTCTGGCCGCCCACGACCGCGCACCCTACGAAAGAGTCATCACACACGGTTGGACTGTCGACGCGCAGGGCAAAGCTATGCATAAGTCGGCGGGCAATGCCGTGCCACCAGACGAAGTTATTAAGGAGTCAGGCGCGGAAATCCTGCGACTCTGGTGTGCCTCATCCAACTATTTTGAAGATATGCGCTGCTCAGATGAGATTTTGCAGCGCGTGATGGACGGTTACCGCAAGTTGCGCAACACAGCACGCTTTGCCCTGGGCAATCTTCACGGCTTCGATCCAGCCACCGATGCTGTGGCGACCGCCGAAATGCTCGAGATCGATCGTTGGGCCCTTGCGGAACTAGACCACGTAATCCGTGATGTAAATGAATCGTATGAAAAGTATGAGTTTCATAGCGTCTACCACACTCTTTATAATTTTGCGACGGTGACGCTGTCAGCCCGTTACTTCGATATCATTAAGGATCGCCTTTATACGTTTGCCCCGCGCTGCCGCGAACGGCGGTCTGCCCAGACGGCACTCTTTAAGATTGCCGATGCTCTTGCTCGAATGCTCGCGCCCATCCTGGTGTTTACGGCAGACGAGATCTGGGAGAATCTGCCGGTGAATGGTGACCGCTCGGCATCTGTTCATGTGTTGCATTTCCCACAGGCCGGGGGCAACGAAGATCCGACCTTGCTTGCCAACTGGGCCGGGTTATTCGAAATCCGTGATGAAGTGCTCAGGGCACTGGAAGAAGCGCGGGTCGGCAAGGTGATTGGCAGCTCCCTGGAAGCCCGCGTCGAGCTCATTGCGGCTGCCCAAACCCATGAACTGTTAGCACGCTACGAGAAAGAGTTGCGATACATATTTATTGTTTCGGAGGTGAGCCTGGTAAAGTCGGAAGGTGATGATGGCGTCGTCGTCAAAGTCGTTCATGCCGCAGGCGAAAAATGTGAGCGATGCTGGAACTATTCGACCCAAGTTGGTCGTTCCATGCGTTATCCAACGGTTTGCGAGCGCTGCGCGGAGGCGCTGGAAGAAATAGAACTCGACCTTATTTCCAATGGACGCGCCGAACGGCCTTCGTGCTAATACTCAGAATCATCCAGGGTGGAGCGGATGGATAATACGCTAGCAGGCTCACAAATCAGGGCGCGTTTTGCCTGGCGAGCCGGCTACCTGCTGGCGGCTTTCGGCATCTACATGGTGGACCAAATGACGAAGGCCTGGGCAGTGCGGGCGCTTCGTTTCGGAGAAGGGCGCACTATTATCCGTGGCTTCCTTGATTTTGTTTATACAGAGAATCGAGGCATTGCATTTGGCCAATTGCAGGAGGGAGGCGCCTTTGGACGGTGGTTCTTTGTGGTGCTCGCGGTTCTGGCTGCGATCGCCGTCTTGTACTACTTCCTGCGAACCTCAGGCAGCGACGATCGGGTCTTGGGGGCTTGTGCGTTGTTGCTCGCCGGCATTGTTGGGAACCTGACTGACCGCATTCGGCTGGGTTATGTAGTCGATTTCATCGTCGCTCATGCCGGTCAGTATCATTGGCCCACTTTCAACGTTGCCGACGCCAGCATTTGCTGTGGAGCCTTCCTGCTCGCCTGGGATCTGATTTTTGAAGGCAAGAAAGATTAGACGGTCCGTAGTCACTGACTAACTCTAATGTATCCAGAACTTTTTCGCATCGGAAATTTCCCCATCAATACATACGGCGTATTTCTGGCGCTCGCATTTTTGTCAGCTATTCTGGTTACCGTCAGGCTAGCTGGGCGTGAAGGTTTATCACGCGAAAAAATGTACGACTTGAGCTTGTGGATGCTGCTGGCATCCCTAATCGGCTCGAAGTTGCTAATGCTACTTACAGAACCTGAGTATCGTGAGCATCCCCTTCAGTTGTTATCGCTCGACTTTCTTCGCTCGGGAGGAGTCTTTTATGGCGGGCTGCTGGCCGCCATGCTCACCGGCTATTTTCTTATGCGCCGCTATCAACTGCCCTGGTGGAAGACCGCCGACGCCTGCGCACCGGGCATTGCGATCGGAAACTTTTTCGGCCGGCAAGGTTGCTTCGCCGCCGGTTGTTGCTGGGGCAAGCCAACCACGCTGCCCTGGGGCGTGAAGTTTACGGAGCTGGGAAATGAGGTCACCGGTGTGCCGATTGATGCTCATCTGCACCCTACGCAGCTTTACGAGTCGTTCGCAATGCTGATCGCGTTCTTTTTCCTGCTCTGGCTGCACCGGCGGAAGGCGTTTAATGGGCAGATAATTCTGGTGTATGCGTTAATCTACTCGATTGTCCGTTTTGCCGTGGAATTTGTTCGCGATGATCCTCGTGGAGATATTCTCGGCCTGACGACTTTCACCGGCCTTTCGACATCCCAAATGATCAGCATTCTTGTGGGAGGTGGCGCCCTGGTTCTGCTGATGATCCGCCGCCGCAGGGCGCATGTGTTAAGCAAAAGCGAGCGAGGAGTAGCTTCAGGCATCGCTCGAGCGTAATCGCGAATAACAGACCTGATCAGCCGGGAAGCGTCTGCTTGGCACTTCGGGTTTGGCTTATTCTCCATCGCAATGATTCCCACGGCTCCAGCCTCCAGCCAAGCTTCCGTGCACCTCATCAATATCTTCAAAAGAGTCTTAACGCGCGAGTGACAGGAGATGCTGACTGGTCTGTATCTAACCCGGAGACAGTCACGAGATTGCACGACAGAAGGATGCAATGAAAAAGAGTTCAAAACACCATCAACTTTTGAGAGCTTGCGCCTATGAGTTGAACGAGTGAGCTTAAAATATGCGAAGCTTCGGCATGGATGCGGCATCTTCATTGAGCGGCCCCTAGTTATGAACCTTCGACTGCAAAAGGGGTATCATGGAGAACAGCGCGCCGATAATGAGATTGATGGTGGCAAATCAAGGTTTTGGAGGACTATAAAATGCAAGCACGGATGCGGTTTGAGAGCAAAGGCCGCAACTCCCTCGAGCAAAGAAGACAAATTTGCCTGATAGGCACTTATCCCCCACGTGAATGTGGTATTGCAACCTTTACCTGTGACTTACAGGAATCTCTGGGCGACAAGGAGCAAGGGATTCAGGCGAATGTAGTCGCTGTAACGGGCGTTGCCGACAAGTTTCAATACGCGGATGAGGTTACCTTTGAGATCAGACAAAATCATCTGACTGACTATCGGCTTGCAGCCGAGTACATCAATTTCTCGGGTGCCGACGTTATTAGCTTGCAACATGAATTCGGCATTTTTGGTGGATCCGACGGCCGCTATATTTTCGAATTACTTGCCAACCTTCGTGCGCCGGTAGTAACGACCCTACATACAGTAATTCCCGAGCCTCCGCCGGGCCTTCGCAATAGCCTGATTCGTATCGCCGATCTTTGCGACCATCTTGTGGTAATGAACAGCAAGGCACTGCCGATCCTGCAGGATGTTTACGGAATATCACGAAAGGTGAGCGTTATTCATCACGGTGTCCCAGATGTTCCCTTTATCGATCCCAATTATTACAAAGACCACTTTGGCGTCGAAGGCCGTCTGGCCCTCCTTACCTTTGGTCTACTAAATAGGAATAAAGGTATTGAAGTCATGCTCGAGGCCTTGCCTGAGGTAGTTGCCCGGTACCCGGAGGTCGTTTATATCATTTTGGGCGCCACTCATCCCGAAGTGAAGCGCCGGCAGGGGGAAGAGTACCGGCTATTCCTTCGCCGTCTTGTCCGTGAGCTGGATCTAGAACAACACGTTATCTTCCATGACCGTTACGTAAACTTGAACGAGCTCTGCGAGTTCATCGGCGCTTGCGATATTTATGTCACACCATACCAGTCAAAGGACCAGATCGTGAGCGGCACCCTTGCATACGCAATTGGCATGGGCAAAGCCGTTGTTTCCACGCCCTATCTCTATGCTTCCGAACTCCTTGCCGATGGCCGTGGGCGACTGGTTGACTTCGGTGATTCCAAAGGTTTGGCCCGTAATCTTATCGACATAATCGAGAATGAAGCTGAGCGTCACCAGATGCGGAAACGTGCCTACGAGTTTGGTCGTGAGATGACCTGGTCGCAAGTAGGGCGTCGGTATCAGGAGCTGTTTGAGCGAGTAATAGCCAGCTCGGGTTCTCGAAGTGGGCCCAAATGGCTGTCGACGAGTGGAACGCTGGTTCTGCCTGAAATCAAACTCAATCATCTTGCGCTGCTTACCGACGACACAGGGATCATCCAGCATGCAACATATGGCATCCCAAATCTGCGCAGTGGCTACACAACTGATGACGTAGCCCGCGCGCTGGTTGTGGTCTTGATGCACTATCAACAGTTCGCGGACGAGACGGCCCTGCCACTGGCGGCGAAATATCTGAGCTTTCTCCAGTATGCCCAGATGCCCGATGGACGCTTTCACAACTTCATGAATTACGAACGACGTTTCACCGATGAGGTTGGAAGCGAGGACACTCAGGGCAGAGCACTGTGGGGACTCGGTACGGCGGTGGCTTATGGTCCAACAGAGCCCGCGCGAGCATTGGCGCGCGAGTTGTTTGAGAAATGTCCTAAACGGCTAAAACTGTCTCACCCCCGCGCTCTTGCTTATGCTATCTGTGGTCATTATGCCTTCCTGCAAAAGTATGATGGTGCCGCCCGGGTACGCAGAAAGCTGGAGGTGCTTGCGCTACGACTTGCCGATTGGTACGAACGCAGCCGGACTGAAGAGTGGAAATGGTTTGGCGAAGATATGACTTACGCTAATGCGAGGATGCCCCAAGCGATGCTGCTTGCTGCTGAGATCAGCGGAGAGGACCGGTTCCTCCGGATCGGCTTGGAGTCGCTGGACTTTCTCCTGTCCCAGACGCTCCGGGAAGGACAGTTCGATTTTCCCGGCAATCGTGGCTGGCTAAGGCGCAAGGGGCCACGGGCGACCTTTGGACAGCAACCGATCGAAGCTGGGTATATGGCTGAGGCCCTGATGACCGCCGCCGAGCTAACACGCGAGGCTCGGTACCTTAAACTAGCCAATGCGGCAATTGAATGGCTTCTTGGCCGAAATCGTCTGGGGGTCCCGCTTTATGACCTTGCTACCGGAGCCTGCGCTGATGGTTTGGAGTCGCGCGGGCCCAGCATGAATCAGGGAGCAGAGTCAGGCATCTGTTGTTTGTTGGGACTGCTTTCTGTCTCCCGCCAGTCTGAGAAAAAATCGCAACCTGAGAATGAATCCTTAACTGTGGCAAGTGCCTCAGCAAGCTGACCAAAATAGACAGATCAAAACAGCGATGGCTCCAAACAAACACTTCACAGAACTCTTTCGCCGATACGAGGGCAATCCGATTCTGACAGCCGCTGATTGGCCTTATCGAGCCAACACCGTTTTCAATGCGGGCGCAACGACATTACCCGGTGGAGAGACCCTGCTGTTGGTGAGGGTTGAAGATCGACGAGGCATA
The DNA here is from genome assembly GCA_035283325.1 of Pyrinomonadaceae bacterium. Taxonomy (GTDB): domain Bacteria; phylum Acidobacteriota; class Blastocatellia; order Pyrinomonadales; family Pyrinomonadaceae; genus PSRF01. The sequence goes on from DATEUF010000382.1 coordinate 66,517, forward strand.
TCGCATCTGACCGCAGCGCGTAGCCAGGACGGTCTCAAAAACTGGATGATCGATCCCGAGCCGACGTTCGCACCCGACGCTCAGAATTATCCAGAAGAAGTCTGGGGCGTGGAAGACCCACGAATTACGCGCATGGAGGAGTGGGAGAAATATGCCGTGGTCTATACGTCTTACTCCACAAGTGGACCACTGGTGTCACTCGCCCTAACCAGCGATTTTCGGCAGTTCGAAAGGAAAGGCGTAGTGATGCCGCCGGAGGATAAGGATGCGGCGCTCTTTCCTTGTCGATTCGGCGGGCGCTGGGCGTTAATTCATCGGCCGATTGCCAATTTCCCTCAAAACAAAGCCAACATTTGGATCTCTTTCTCGCCTGACTTGAAACATTGGGGCGATCACACAGTGGTACTCGAGGCGAGACGGGGAGCATGGTGGGACGCAAACAAGATTGGTCTTTCGCCGCAACCAATTGAAACGCCGGAGGGCTGGTTGATTATCTATCATGGCGTGCGTATGACCCCCGCCGGATGTCTCTACCGCCTGGGTTTGGCCCTGCTCGACCTCGACAATCCCACTAAGGTGATCAGACGTGGTGATGAGTGGATCTTCGGACCCGACGAACCGTACGAGCGAGTAGGCGATGTGGGAGACGTGGTTTTTCCCTGTGGTGCTACTTACAATCCAACCAGCGGCGAAGTGCGTATTTATTATGGTGCCGCCGATACTTCGATTGCTCTTGCTTCCGGGAAGTTAAGCGAGTTGCTGGATTGGTTGACGAACCACAGCCAGGTATGATCCGATGCGCGTCGCAATGCTTGCACCTATTTCGTGGCGCGTACCCCCGCGACACTATGGTCCCTGGGAACGAGTCGTCTCGTTACTGACTGAAGGGCTGGTCGCTCGAGGCGTCGATGTAACCTTGTTTGCGACCTCTGATTCTAAGACAAAAGGGCGCCTGTCCTCAGTTTGTCCTCGACCGTACTCAGAAGATCCGGCAATAGATCCCAAAGTCTGGGAATGCCTGCATGTCTCAGCAGTGTTCGAGCGTGCTCGTGAGTTTGACTTGATTCACAATCAGTTTGACTTTCTCCCACTCACCTATTCCGGCCTGGTTGAGACTCCAGTGTTAACAACCATTCACGGCTTCTCGTCCGAGCGGATTGTGCCGGTCTTTGAAAAATATAACGGGCGCGCTTACTACGTTGCTATTAGTAATGCAGACCGGCATCCAGCTTTGAGCTATGCGGCCACCATCTATCACGGAATTCCGCTTGAAGAATTCACGCTGAGTGAGAAACGCGGTGAATACTTGCTGTTCTTCGGCCGTATCCATCGGGAGAAAGGCACGGCCGAAGCGATTGAAATCGCGCGGCGGGCCGGACGACCGTTGGTAATTGCGGGGATCATCCAAGACCAGCGGTACTTTGACACAGAAGTGGCGCCTCACATCGATAATGAACACGTTCGCTACCTCGGGTCGGTTGGTCCGGATACTCGCGATGGTTTACTCGGCGGCGCATCAGCTCTCCTACACTTAATTAACTTCGCGGAGCCTTTTGGACTGAGCATGATCGAGGCGATGGCTTGCGGCATACCTGTGATTGCCCGCGGTTACGGCTCCGTGCCGGAAATCGTCAAGCACGGCGAGACAGGATTCATTGTCAACAATATTGACGAGGCGGTTGAGGCGCTCGCGAAGGCCGATAAGCTCAAACCTGAGCCCATTCGCGCTTACGTAGCGGCAAATTTCACGCGGGAGCGCATGGTGGACGATTACATTCGTGTTTACAAGGAGGTGCTGGCTGATGCCGGAAGGGAACGCCGAAACGTCGCCAACGTTTGACCGGCGACCATGGGGTACTTTTACCGTACTTGATGAGGGCCAAGGCTTTAAAGTCAAACGGATTGAAGTGTTACCCGGGAAGCGCTTGAGCTACCAGAAGCATTCCCGTCGTGCTGAGCATTGGGTTGTAGTTCAGGGAATTGCAAAGGTAACCCTGGACGAACGGGAGATCATTCTCTCCACCGGCGAAGCACTCGACGTCGGTATTGGCGCCGCACACCGTGTGGAAAATCCGGGCGAACAATTACTGATCTTTATTGAAGTACAGCGCGGCAACTATCTCGGTGAAGACGACATCGTGCGTTTGCAGGACGATTTCGGCCGAGCAAGTTAGAAGCCCTTTCCCCAGGAACGTCCCTGATTACGTCATCATTAAGATCTCAGTCCCATTTTTTTAGCTTGGGCCAAAGCTCAGCCAGCGAGCCAAACCTTGCGCCTTTGCAGATAAAGACTGGAATGTTCCGCTCGAGAGCGTACGGGTTATCGGATTTTCCCACGTACTCGACGTGCTTAAACAGTTTCTCAAGTGTTTCTTGTCGATCGTCGAGCACGATCAGACAGTGGCCCGAGTATCCGCGGGGCCCCCAGAGAAAGTAAGTCTGATGGCCACTAAGCGCCGGTGGTAATCCATAGTGGCGGCCGAAGAAGTCGATTGCACCTGCCTGCCCGTAGTCCTGCGCAAATATGCCGCAGTCAGATTTCCCGGCTTCTGGAATTCTGGACCATGCCTGGGCCACGGTGGCGACCATCTCTTCCCAACCGAATTGATCTGCGTAATGCTGCGGCAGTGTGACTCCCTCGTGGCTGTGCTCGCTGCGCGGTACGTCAAAGGGCAGGCTATCCATGTACGAGATGAAGCTGTCCACCGGTAACAGAGGCACTACCAAGGGCGCAAGCCAGGCGCCACCGGCGAGAAGCAGAACTATCATCACTGGTTTTAGCCACGCCTGACCCAGTCGCTCCATTGCATGCTCGATCACGACAGCGCCGGCCGCGAGAAGCACCGGATAGATGGGGGCGAGGTAATAGTTCTTGCCTTTGAGTGCGACGAATACCGTGAATGTAATCAGGTAACACCAGCCAAGAAGGCGGTACGGCTTAAGTCGCGCTGAAAAGAGCAACGAAATTACTCCCGTGATCCAGATTGGCGCCGATAGTGGATGGACTAGTAATACCTGTTGCGTGAAATACTGCAACGGCGAAAGTTCAACATCCCGACCACTGGCTCGAATGTTGCGCATCAGTTCAAGGAAGGGCCAGTGATGCTGAATGTTCCAAATGATATTGGGCAGGAAGATTAGAAACGCCGCCAGGCCACCCAACCAAAACCACTTACTGGAAAGAGCCCGCCGCTGCTCAGTCAACAACAACCCGCCGACAAGGCCAAAACCCAAGACGGCAATCGAATACTTTTCTTCCAGGCCGAGGCCGGCAATGACACCAAACCAAATCCAATAGCGCGGGTCTTTGCGGTTGATAGCCAGAATTGCAGAGTAAACACAACCCATCCATAGCAAGGGTTCGAGGGAATTGGTAGTCAGTAGGCTTCCATCCGAGAGATAAATAGGAGCAATCAAAACGGTTACCGCGGTGAGTATAAGGGCGAAGCGCCGGCCTCCCATTTCGCGTGTGATCAGCGCCGCTAGAATCACGAGAGCCGATGCAGCGAGGGCTGGCAGGAACCTGATACTCCGAAGCGAGTCGCCCAACAGCATGCGACTGACTCTGACTAGGAACGGCAAAAGCGGTGGCTGATCGACATAGCCCCAGGCAAGATGGTCGCCGCAGGCGAGGTAATCAAACTCGTCGCGAAAATAGCCATACCGATTATTGCAGGCAAAATGCAGGAACAATTTCGCGAGAGCGATCGCCACAACCGCCACCATGCCATCCGCGAAAAAAGCTCGCGTTTTTACACTGGAGTACTTGTCCATACTAGATAAATGCCAGAAAATTGCAGGGCAACGCTCGCATTTTATGGTGACATCTTAACCTGGCCAACCAGGTCCGGCGGTCTCTGATCCCCACTTCGATGAAGCGGGAAGGCCATCTTAAGGCTTGCGCCTGGTAACCAAATGAGAACGAGCTTGATATACACATCGGGGCCGCAAGCTTGAAAAACCTTGCGGCCTTCGTGCAACTGCGCCTAGCCCAACTGGAAGATGCGGAAAAGATAGCTGCTGTGATCAATTCCGCTTTTCGCCAGGCCGAGGGGTTCCTTATTGAGGGAGACCGGATCAGTATGGAAGAGGTTCGACAGTTCCTTGACAGCGGCAAGTTTCTGCTTGCAGAGAGTGAGGACATCGTGCTTGGTTGCGTTTACGTAGAACCCCGAGTCTCAGATGCGACACACGAAAGATATGCCTATCTTGGCCTGCTGGCGGTTGATCCAAACCGCCAGCGTTCCGGCGTCGGATCGATGCTCATGGAAGGCGCTGAAGACTACTGTCGTAGCGTTGGCTGCCGTTTCATGGAGATAAAAATCGTCAACTTGCGGAACGATCTCCCGGCCTTTTATGGCAGACGAGGTTATGTTGAGACGGGGACCTCGCCTTTTCCGGCGGACGTGCAAACCCTTCTACCCTGCCATTTCATCGACATGTCAAAACCCTTGTAGGGCGTGCTAATCCGTGGGCGCCCTTTCTTTTGGAGGTAAGCAAATAGCGAAGGTATAAATACCCCAAACTTCAACAAGCTGTGAAATAAATTGGGCTTTATAAAAGGATCTCTCAGGTGAGGAAGGGGGCAAGGCAGGCCTCGTCTAAGGAAAGACACGAGTTCAGTCCGCCGCCGCCCCCGCTTCCGTTGAATATGCGCTTGCATCAATAGGAGTTATTTCTCTGATGGCCTAGGTTAACAGCTCCCTTATCTAAAATTTGTTGCGGCTGAGTGGTTCATTCAATGACGAGCGGCAATTAATCTTGAGCGGGGGCGGCGGCAGACTGAAGCTTGAGTCTTTCCTTAGACGAGGCCTGCCTTGCCCCCTTCCTTACCTGAGAGATTTCTTTCAAGTCGATTTTTTCACAGCTTCTACCGCTCCCGGTACTGACGTTGAGTGATGCGTCTGTCGAACTGGCCATCGATCATTGAGTATTTACACAGTCTCTGAAGTTTGGGGTATTCTGACGTCCCCTACAGTGCGGCACGGTTGCGACGAACCCAATCTTCAAAGCGGGTGGGCTTGCGCCCCATCACCTTTTCAAAAGTGTCAGTAACAACATCAGTGTGGCCGGCCCTCATCGCGGCCATCAGGTCCAATATTGCCGCCACATACTCACCCGGTATGCCACTCTTCAGCATGCCGTCCTGCGCAGCTTCCGGTGGCACGTCTACAAACTTTACCGGTTTGCCAAGAACGGCAGATAGCGTCCCTGCATATTGTGCGGCACTCAGCGACTCTGGCCCAGTGAGCGTGTATGCCTTGCCTTCGTGTCCTGATGTTGTCAGCGCCTTTACTGCCACCGCGCCTATGTCTGCCGGATCGATTGCTGCCCACCGACCTTCGCCAGTGGGCTGATAGAATGCGCCCTGCGTTCTGATCGTCTCACCCCACAGGAGCAAAGCGTTGGACATGAAGTTGCCCGGACGGAGCATCGTCCACTGCAATCCTGACTCCTTCAAGTGCTTCTCAATTCGCGCGTGCCATTTCGAGAAAGTTAGTACCGGTTCATCAGCGCCGATGACCGATAACTTCACTATATGGCGCGCGCCCGCCTTTTTAGCAGCGTCGATGAATTTGATCTCGAGGTCGGGGCCATTGAGGCCAGCAGAGACGAGATAGACTCTATCGACACCCTTGAGGGCGGATGTGACCGCGGCTGGATTGTCAAGATCGCCTTCCACGATCTCAGCCTTACCTTCGAATTCATTCGCCTTTGCCCGGTTGCGAACGAGCAATCGCGGTCTCACTCCAGCCGCAATGAGTTGTCGTGCAACTTCCCCTCCGGTGGTCCCTGTCGCTCCTAATACAAGAATCATGATCTCTCCTAAATATCATGTCAATATGGCCGACTCTTTTGAAAGTACTGCTGTTTCTGATTTTGGGTTTTGGCTCATAAGATTGATGATAACTTCAGCCAGATGGCTTGGCTCAACTGGCTTTGCCAGATACTCCTGGAACCCGGCAGCGAGCGCCTGCTCGCCCTCGAACGTACCTACATAGCCTGTTAACGCGATCGCCGGAACAGTGCCGCCGCCGTCTCGCGTCTCCCGCAATCTGACTTCCTTAATCAGATCATACCCGTTTTTTTCCGGCAATCCGATGTCGGACAATAACACGTCGGGTTGCCACTCATTAAGACAATCGAGAGCTTCTGTTGCGCTGGCGGCCGCTTTCACTTCAGCCCCATACATTGCCAGGATAGCAGTAAGAGCATCTCGCGAATCTATATCGTCTTCAACATATAGTATGCGCAGGCCAGTAAGCTTCACAGAGCTGTCGGCAGGTTTGGCTCTGTCGAACCGGTGTTGTTGAACTGGCGCCCCCTCCGCATTTGCAATCATCAAGGGAAGCATTATCCTGAACACCGCCCCCTGATCCTTCCCTGCGCTATAAGCTTCAACCGTTCCTTTCTGCAACTCGACGAGGTGACGGACAATTGCCAGTCCCAGACCGAGCCCGCCGTGTCTGCGCGTGGTTGAGCTATCGGCCTGACGAAACCGATCGAAGATGTGAGGCAAAAACTCCGCCGGTATGCCTTCACCACTATCGCTCACTGTAATTTGCGCGTTGCACCCCGACTGTGCAAGCCTGATCTCCACGCGACCTTCACCTGGAGTGAACTTGATCGCATTCGACAGAAGATTCCAAACTACCTGTTGCAGACGATGGGGATCCCCTAAAACCGGAGGCAATGAAGAATCGGAAACCATGTGAAGCTGGATCCCTTTCACATCGGCAGTCGGCTGGACGGTGGCGATAGCCGCCTCGACTATCGAAGCCAGGTCGACCGCGCGGATATCGAGCTGTAATTTGCCGCTAACAATGCGCGACACATCCAGCATATCGTCGATGATTCGCGTCTGCAGTGTTGCATTGCGTTTAATGACCTCAAGCGCCCGAGTAAGAAGCGCCTCATCCGGGCGCGGAGGCGTCGTAAGCGTCGTGGCCCAGCCCAGTATAGCGACTAGTGGTGTGCGCAGTTCATGTGAAAGCAGAGCGAGAAACTCGTCTTTGGTACGATTGGCAGCCTCTGCCTCCGCACGGGCCGCTTGCTCATTGCTTAAGAGCCGCTCACGCTCTTCTTCCGACTGTTTACGCTCAGTAATATCCATGCACACGCCAATCATGCGAATAGCATTGCCTGAATTATCACGAATTACCTGGCCCTTCCCCTCGACCCAGCGGACAGTGCCATCGGGTCGAACAATTCGGTACTCAATCTCGTGCTCGTTACCGGCCGCAACAGTGCGTCCGAGCGACTCCAAAACATACTGGCGGTCTTCGGGATGGATATCACGTTGGTAATCCTCGATCGTCCCGCCAAAGCTGCCAGGCTCTAGTCCATGAATCAACTCAAGGCTATTCGACCACTTAACTGTTCCGGTCTGTAGTTCATACTCCCACGCTCCCATGCTGGCCGATTCGAGCGCTAGATGCAGTTGCTCCTCACTTTCACGCAAGGCCTCTTCAGCGCGCTTCCGATCTGTGATGTCGCTGAAATAAAGATTCACATAATTGGAGTGGTTAACAGCCGCAATGTCGACCGCATAAGTCTGATTACCAACAGGCAATTCCAGATCCTGCTTGTTGCCCTTTGCTAGAACATGACGCGCGGGCTCAGCAATTTGACCCGGAGCCATATCACCGGGAGCCAGGCCCCAGATCGCTAATAGGCGTTCTGCGGCCGGGTTGGCGTAACTTATGATCCCCTCCTGGTCCAAACGTATTACCGGAGAGGGATTCTCTTTTGGTAAACGACTGGCGATTTCGAGAGCTTCCTCAGCCCGTTTACGTTTAAGGAATTGCCCGATCTGGCTTCCAATGCTTTTGAACATTTGCAGCAGAACATCATCCGGTTCACGAATTTCCTGGCTGAAGAATTCCATCACACCGAGGAACTCACCTTCGAACATAATCGGAAACGCGAATGCGCCATGGAGTCCTTCCGCAACCGCAACCGGGGCGCGTGGGAAGTTCTGGTCCTGAGTTACATCAGGAATCCAGGCGGGTCTCAAGCTGGTCCATACTCGTCCTGGTAAGCCAACGCCCGCAGGGAACTTGTGTTCATAACTGATAGCCTCAAACTTTTCTACATTGACAGTGGGTGAGTGCCAGACGTTCAGGCAACGCAAGACTTTTTTTTCTGTCTCCGGGATCCACATGCCACCGACTTCCCAACCAAGTGTTCCGCCAATCGTCTCTAGAATCCTGGGCATCGCGCTTTCGGGTGCCGGAGACTCGGCGAGAATCTGAGTGACGGCAAGGTTTGCAGCCAGCCGTCGTTCGCTTTCACGCAAGGTAACTTCCGACCGGCGGCGTTCTTCCACCGTAGCAACGAGGAACAGGAAGGTTACGGCGTTGGAGCCCAGGAATACCTGCAAACGCAGAAGTGCGTCATTGGGATCTCCACCGACAAAGGGCCCGAAACCATTGGCCGTGCCCCAAACCGCGAAGATAGATATTGCTATGTTGGCGAGTGTTACACCCTGCTGGCCCAACCTAAAGGCAGCCCAGAGAAAGAAAGGTACGGTCATGCGCACCAGGGGATAGTACTTAAGACGACTGGGAGAGGGTTCGCCAAACGTCGCTATTGCGGAGACGCATAGCAAAAATAGTAGTAGTGTCGCTTCAAGATATCGCTTCTTTAGTAGCCCAAAGCGAGATCCACTACCCCAACTCAGCAGCAACGGTGCCACCACCAGGGCTCCGGCCGTATCTCCGAGCCACCACGTCAGCCAAAGAGAGCCAAATTCCCCCCAATGCGCAGCATGACTGAGACACAAACTAAGGTTGCCTATTGTGGCCGCCACCATCGTGGAGAGCAGCACAATGAGTACAAACTTGAAGACATCCTTGGCTCGATCAAGGGAGTTATGGAAATCCACGGAGCGAAGCAAGAATCCCGCCGACAAGGCCTCCAGAGTGTTTCCTACCGCGATTGTGCCGGCTGTCGCGAGCGATACAGGGGTTAAGAAATTCCCGAAAAGGGTCAAGAAATTCGCGAGAAAGGCTCCAACAAGGATGCCCGGCCACACACGATAGCCAAGCAACAGGACGGCTGCTATTGCTATGCCCGCTGGTGGCCATACTGGCGATACATTCGCGTGAATAAAGGCGAGCGAAAGTCCCAGCTTCGCGGCGCCGAAATAGACAATGGCAACGCCGGCAAGCGTTAGGTAGTAAGTGAAATCATTGGAAGGGCCGCGGCTAAGCCCGAGGTTTGTAGATCGTTGCTTTTGACCCATGGTGCACGTCAAGCAGGCCGCTAGTTCGAATGGATTTGGACAAGGAGGTCATAAACGCTTAAATCTTTCAAAGCAGTCGAGCACTTTATCATGCAAGTCTTGCTTGTGATAATAGATCTATCGCGTTTCTCCTTCACCGGCTCCGCACGTGTAGGAAAGGGACGATTTCCTCTAAGCAGAACAAGACTGCAGACTCGCCTTGATTTTAACATTTCGCCAGCTCCTTGCTGGTCATAGTTCATGGTGATGTTGTTGGCTCTGACTTTAGGCATGAGAGTCTCCTTGTGTTTAACAAATCCTACAAGCCCGCCGCAAGCTGGGCCCGTTAGAGACAAGTCTCTGCCAGATTCGATTTATACTTAGTATTCGTCTTGCGATCCGTAAGTTCAATGTAAACCCAACTCGGCGGGATGGTGTCTCTCTCGGTGGCGAACCATATTTTGCCGAGATCGTCATGACTTCCGAGGGCGCAAAAGCCGTAAAGGCGCTTTCCGCTCTGCGCGTAGAAGTCGACCCAGGTGCGTGAGGCGTTCGTGTTACTTCCGCAAGGCGGCAACTCCGGCGCGGCGGCAAAGAGCTCGTTTGGAAAATCCAATAGATTCTCGACCCTGTACCTGTATCGTGTCCACTGCTTACCGTTAGCTTCATAGAACTCCTGGCCCGTTAACACAAGTACGGGATTGGGCACCGGAGGCATCGCGCTTGAATTACTGTGCGTTACCCGCGCCATCAAAAACAAACCGGCCAGAAGCACGACGACGATTTTTGCAATACTTAATCTTCCCATTACGTCCTCTTCAAGGGTCGATGCGGTTTAGCATGTACGACAACCGTCGATGTTGTCCATATCGTTGCCAATAAACTCGCCATCTCGCCAAGAAACCGCGCCGAGAGCGACAGGATTTCGCTGCAAGGAACATGGCCCATAATTTCACGATTGCGATGGGCCCTCACTGAGACACGCGATTCTCCCGGCTTGCGCACGATAAATCCAGTCTGTCCTAACACAATCTTGATATCGCGATTGCAGGGAACACCTGAGAGCACCAACCAACCCTTTCTGGTTGTTGGTTTACTAAATTTGTAGCCGCTTGTTGAGATGATTACGTGAGTTTTCTGTACCGGTGCGCTAAAGTCAGCGCCGAACCAAATAAAGCGGAGTACAACCTGGGAGGTTTGCGAAGACTGTGGATTACAAGGCAAAACAGGGAGCATAGTGAGGAAGATCCAAATAACATAAAGAAATAGATGAGCAATTTCATTGCATCCAGAGCCTTTGGTGTGGCAAGCGATCTTCCGTGCTCTAGTCAGAGTACCAACATCGTCGGGCTTCATGTCGTACACCTTCATGCTTCCCGGCAGCAGCTCAATCATATCCATACGCGTATCCATGAAGGTGCCGGTATTACCATGCCAGGTTGGTGTGGCGCCCACGTTACCGCACTGGTCTGAAATCCAGACTCTTTGTGCAGCTTGAGACAAGTCGCCTGAACAAGGCCTGGCGATCTCGAGAAGCTGAGGGCTATGAGCGAGTATATCTCTGGACGCGCGAGAGCCTTACTCTCTAACTAATTAATCGGATGGTTTCAGCCGTCCTGGTTTGGTTTGTCCGCTTGATCGCAGCTGCTGAAAACAGATAGTCAGTTCAACTGTTGTCTGGGTATGCGATCTACGCGCCGAGAACAAGAACGAATGGGATAACGGGCGCGAATATGAAATCAAAATCAGTCCCTGGGTCGTCGGGTTGCGATGAGCGCGAATAACCTCTGATTTAGAGGAAGATCATCCGCGCGGCTCGCACACCTAATGGGGAGATGCTAGGAGGGCACCGACTAAAAGTGGTGCACCCGGCACGACTCGAACGTGCGACCTTTTGATTCGTAGTCAAACGCTCTATCCAACTGAGCTACGGGTGCATTTCGTAAATGGTAAATGGTAAATCGTAAATAGTAAATCGCAGAGGCTAGCGCGCGTAGTAGCCGGTCTTGGTGCGCGCAACCAGTTCCGGATACTTCACCTCCACTCGGATCTCATGCCACTTGCCGTCACGCGCGCGATTCCCGGGTGCTTGATACGTGACTGTATAGAGCGTCTTTAGATTGGCTGCTACTTCCGGGAAGAGTCGTGCCATTTCATCCAAACGACGAATGTCATTGAGATGTCCGCCGGTGCGGTCAGCCAATGCTTGCATCCGTGTGCGAGCGGCGCTGTAGATTGCGGTGATCACCGGATCCTGCAAGGGCAAACGCTTCGGATCCCCGGAAGGCAGCGCAAGGGGATAGATTGTCACACCCTGCCGATCAGCGGCACTCAGCACAGAGTTGAGGCTCGCAACCTCAGGCTTTATAGAGGCCACGGCCTCTTCATCAGTTTCGGCCTTCGCAGCTCGATCGCGATCAGCCTTGCGCAGTTGTGTGTCGAGGCCGTCGGTGAGTACGATGATGGCTTTGCGGCGGTTGATCTCGTGGTTCAATTCTGCAAGCGCGTATCTCAGTGCCTCATAGAAATAGGTGTCACCGGCGCCCTGAGCGATCTCAATTGCATAAGCGGCTCGCCTGCGATCGTGGGAGAAACCGAACAGTGTTTTTGGTTTGGCATTAAACTGTATCACTGCCACACGGTCGTCTGGTGAGAGGGCATCGAGAAAACGAAACGCCGCCTGCTTGAGTTGTTGCCGAAAACTAAGTGTTGAGCCCGACATATCGAGAAGCAGCACTACACTGAAAGGCGCATAGGTGGGTT
>DATEUF010000383.1:0-12222 GCA_035283325.1 Pyrinomonadaceae bacterium
GATGCACGCGGGTTCGCTTCTGAGCTGCTGGCTAGGCTTTGCTCAGGTGGGTCTCGCTGTTAACCTCACCCACAGGGTAGCGCTGACGAGTTTCCTGCTTGCGCCTCCCCTCGTCACGGGCTTGCTTGGCGCGACACCAACTGCGGTTGGCGGGATTCGCCGTGCTCATTGGGGTGTTGCTCCTGTAGGTTGGATATGAACAATCCACCAACTGCGGTTGGTGGGATTCTGCAGTTGTCGTTGGCTCCGCTCCTTGTAGGCAGAGTATGAACCATCCACCAACTGCGGTTGGTGGGATCAGCGGTCGCGGAAACGACCGTGACGTGAAGGTGGAACAAGGGTTCCCGCACACTTGAACGGTCAGCTCCGACTTCTATACAGGTATGTATCTGTTCGGTGAGGAAGGGCTTCACGGAATTTAAGTCTGGAAATTTACTCAAGCAGCCAAAACGAAGGTGCCGCCAATTTAAGCAACAGGACACCTCTCAGGCTCGTTGCAAAAATGGTGGCGGCACCTTCATTCAAGAAGTTAGCTCGTTGCACGTTTATAGTCTTTCTTCTATTTCACGAGATTCGCATAGTTCGCGAACTTCCTGTTGCCAGAGGTAAGAGAGAGCTCATTCGCGGAGGGCGATTGCGCGCGGAGCGTAACAATCTTTTTATAGCGGTGGTGCTGGGAGGTGTCCTGCTACCAGGCCGTAGCATCGCAAAAATTAGATGAACGTAAGATAAACGGGCCTGGTGGAGATCAAACAGGAAGTTCTGGAGCTGCTCAAGAATGCGACCGAGCAAGATCACAAGATGTTAATTGCAGTGCAAAAGGCATCACGCAGTGGTGAGGAATCTTCCGGACGCACACGAGTGGCAGCCGGATAAGACGTAAGGCCCCCACAAGCTACGGTCGATCCTCTGGTTGCCCGGTTGTCATCAGCACGCGGCCGCTGGTTTCGCTCACTAGATGGATTATCCTGCGATTGTTGGGAGCCTGGCGCCCATAAGCTTCAAACTCCAGTTTTCCCGAATACGTTTGTGCCAACAGCGTTCCATTTGCTGGGTCGAGGCTGATCTCAGCCGTGAGCGTGTTCCCTGGTATTTTAAACTCAACCTCCTCAGTTGCTGTAGGCGGATCGAATATAACCTTCCCGTCAATTTTGAATGACTTCCCCGTGTCAGATACGCTCGTGAGTTTGTAGTTTCGTTTAATCGGCAGATGAATCGATTGAAGACTGAAGTCGGTTGAGTCGGACCACTCGTGACCAACGCCTGCCGGTTCCTCTGGCAAACTGACGAACAATGAGTAAGAAAACAGCTTGTGCACTGCTTCCTCGCCGAAGAACGCTTCGATAAGTGCATCAAGTTCTGCGCGCTTGCCTTTGTCAGGAATTAGTTTCTCTACTTTCAGGCGATAGTCTTCCCACGCCTGGTCGAAGCCGGAAAAGCTTTTAACTTTTCCCACGTCAGACACAACCATCTTGTATGTCCGGCCGACAAAGACGTCCATTATGAGTTTTCGGATCATTTCAAAGCGTTCAAGAATAGGAACGCCTTGCGGGCCCAGTTGAATCAGAATGGGATTAACTTCAGCAGCAGAACGGCGTGTATCCAGGGTTAATACGACGCCCGGCTGGAGTCTTCGTCTCAACTGTAGCCAGGTGTACTTCACCTCGATCGTTGATTCGCCTCCAGGTGTCACTCCCACAACCTGCCATTGCTGGGCAATCTCTTTCAGCGTCGAACTTTCTGATTTGGAACCTTCAACAAGGTTTTCCTCAAAATCGTTCGTCGTCTCCTCTTGCTTTATGTCCACTCTCTGTCCAGTCGCGAATGCGTATCTCAGCCTGGCAGGGGCCTTTTGCGCAGCACCAGGGTAATGAATGAAGAGCAGCAAACATGCTGAAAGAAATGTTAGTAAGATTTTTGTTCTTTTCACTTTTCTACCTTCCGATCTTCTGTCTCAACGCTTTTACTGCTGGATGATACGGAGCCATGCGTTCAGCCTCCGCTAAATACTTTTGGGCCAGGTCATCCCGCTTTGCATCAAACGCCATTTCGGTCGCAAAAAGCAGAAGCTCAGGGCTGAAAGGGGCACGTTCCTTCGCCTGAGCCATATACACCTCCGCCTTCTCCCAGTTTTCGGCAATCATCGCCGATCCCGATAACACAAGCAGGGCCACTAAAGCTGAGCGCGGATCGCAGGCCGGATGCGCAAGCGCTTCATTGGCAATCCTTTCGCCCACCGCAAGCTGCGTTTTCACATTGCCAAAGGCCGCTGCCGACATTTCAGCCAGAGCGAGCGCCACTTTGATCTCCGGCCCATCCTGATCAAGCGCCTTGGACATGGCGTATGCCCTGGTTATCAGTTTGCGGCCCCGGGTGGTCCACCCTTCGCCTAACTCAAGAATTCCCAAACGAGCGAGTGCAAGCGCAGAAGTTGGATCCATCTGAGTAGCCTTTACCAATTCCTGCCTTGCTTCGGTAGGACGTTCGAGTTGAATCAAAGCTTCGGCCCGCAGAATCCTTGAACGAACACTTGAGGCATCATTTCTGATCGCCCAGTCAATCTTCTCCATCGCAGCTTCGGTCTTGCCCTCGAGCGCATCGCATTGGAAAAGAACAATAGCGGTAATGGTTGTAATATCCGGGTTATCAGGGTCCATCTGTTGAGCGACGAAAGCGTCTGCTCGAGCCGCCGCTATATCGCCAGAAATAAAATCGACAAACGAACGGACAGCGAGCGGCTCGGGGTCGAAGGGATTGGTTCTGATTGCTTTTTCGAGCACGCGTTTAGCTCCCGCACTGTCCCCCACAGCAACTTTGCCCATTGCCGCCGAAACTGCCAAATTAACGTTGTCGCGATTGGATCGATCCGGGACGATCACATTCAATGAAAAACCTGCCAGACGAAATGCCGGGACGCCCGCCGGCATTTCTCGCGCACGCTCCAGAATGCTTGTAAGCTCCGGATCTTGAAAAGCGAGCATCGAGCGGGCGCCCGAGTTTGTCTTTGCCTGTACTCCGCCGCTCAGAATAATGAGAGAATTACCGCCGTTGGGTATTTCCACTCTTTGACCTGAATAAGTCGCCGGTATTGCGACTTTGCCGTGGGGGAGTTGGGTGAACAGATCCAGTAGAGCAGACTTGAGATTATTGTGCTGCCAGATTCGGGCCAACAAAACGATGTCAAATAGAGACTGGAGCTGCTGAAACTCAGGCTTTGACTTGGCAATCTCGGTATAGTGACGAGTAAATGATGCGGCTGCTTCGTCAGCCTGCGCATCGACCATCCCGGTTCCTGCGAAACCCGAGCGGGTCTGAACCATCTGCTCAGACAACACCTGTGCTCCACCCGTGAAAAGCGCCGCTTTCCCATCAGCTGAAATCTCAATCTCGCCGGCTTGCGGCTGAAGTGGATAGAGCCAGAATCTATTCGTCGAATCCTTCCCTGTGGTCTGGCTTGCAATTATCGATCGGTAGCTTTGATAGCCGGGAATATCTACTGGCTCAATGCCAAACATGATCTTCTTCATTGTGTAATCGGCATTAAGCATCTTCAGTGCAAACCCGGAGTCAGTCGGAATGCCATCCAACCTCACCTTTTGTGGACCAGCAACATCTTCGGGGTCGGGATCCAAGCTGCAGAAGGGCACCTTTCCTTCCTTCCACACGGCGCTAATACCGACGATCAAGTCATCTAATTCGATTGGCGGTTCGCCGTTGTTCCGCGCGCCAATCAGCAAGACATCATCTTTCTCAGACGATAATAAATATCCGTGAATGCGGGTGATGCCGCCGGGATGCTTAAGGTTCTCGGGAAGATCATTCCAACGGCTAACAAAGGCCGTGGCTGGTTCCAGAATTGACCTCAGCGAAACAAGCACAACGTTGTCGATGGCCGCGTTGCTGGCCCGTTTGAACCTGAGCTTCAGCGTGTCACTAAAACTGGCGAGGGAATCGTTGATCTCGCTTTCTTCACGTCCGTCTTGAATCTGCTTTGCCAGTTGATCGAATAGCTGTTCATTCTCCTGGGCGGTCCCGGCGGCGAGGGCCTTTGCCAGGATTTCATCGTCAATGAATATGCGCACGCCTTTCGCGTCTTGTGGGCCATTTGCGATGGGAGTAGCAGCTCCCGGGTCTTTCACGAACCCGGCGATCGTATTCAGGTAATTCTCAACATAGTGATTGGTGAAGCCGATGCCGAAACTGGTCTGCAGCTCGAACTGTCTGACTTCCGGAAGGCCGGATCCTCTGGGCTCGGTGGCCACCTCCATCAACGCTTGAAGGCTCTTTACGGCTTGGGTGGCGGCGCTGACTCCGGGAATGGAATTACCCAGGAGTGCGCTCATTTGCCCAAGCGCGGGAATAATGTCGCCCCGGTTTCGATAGATATCGACTGCCTCTACGCCTGCCTGCTTCAGTTTTCCCAGACTCTCCTTATTTAAATACGTGCCGCCATAGCCGATATCAGGGCCAAGTACATTCACCTTCTTCACATCCCTGAGTGCGCCCTGAAGAATTCCTGAGATGCCGACGGTAGTCCCGTTGCTATGAGTATCAAGTGTGCCGGCGACCAGTGGCCCACCAAAATGCTGCACAATCGCCGAACGCATCGCTGCCGCATTTCGATCTGCATTGAAATGGTCCTCCAGCACGACGCGACGCGCTTCGTCCCCGATATTGTCAGCTCCTAACCCGATGACTACTTCAAATCTTCGCCCTGTGGCCGGGTTTATGTAATTTCGGCTATTAAGGACGGCGCTCGGATCTGAAAACGTTCCCAGCAACAAAACGGACCGCTCGGCGGGATTTCTTGAACGCGCTCCAGGATTCTCGAAAATGTGGATGTTATAACTGCCGATCTTGTATGTGGCTGCACCCACAGGCGGAGGAGGTGGAATGATCTTGAGTCCACGTTGACGTTGCTGGGCAGGCGCGCTAACAAACAGCAGAGAAGCCAGAATGATTGGTCTAAAAGCACAGAAGCTCACATTTCGACAACTCTTGAAGGTCATGAACATTGGCGGTACCAGTCGGTCAGGGGAAGAGAGGATTGAAGAGTGTTGGAAACAGATGCCTCAGAAGAGCATCTGGACTGCAATGCTAGTGTAGTGTGTCAGAGACGCGGAGGCAATAGAAATCTGAGGAAAAAGCAGGCGAAGGGTGGATCGGGTCTAGCTCGTTCAGTGTGGTTCGTGACTCGCCGCTTTGTAGGCTGGGTATGAACCATCCACCAACTGCGGTTGGTGGGATTTGCGAGTGTTTGGAAGCGCGCGTTTTGTAGGCTGGGTATGAACCATCCACCAACTGCGGTTGGTGGGATTTGCGAGTGTTTGGAAGCGCGCGTTTTGTAGGCTGGTATGAACCATCCACCAACTGCGGTTGGTGGAATTTACTGGCTGGGTGAATCAGCATATGTGGCGAAGCTCTTTGCTCTTTGCTCTTTGCCCTTTGCCCTTTGCCCTTTGCCCTTTGCTCTTTGCTCTTTGCTCTTTGCCGAGTATAGAGATCTACACCCTGAGGAGAAAGCACTCCACTGGCTGGCCGGTGGCGCGGGAGATGGCACGCCCATATAGACGCACCTGGTGAACATACTCCTCACGACGCCCTTCCATCTCAAAGTCTGTTTTGTAATCAACCACAGTCCACACGTTGTCCCGCTCACGCTCCTGAAAAGCAAGGTCGACTACTCCTTCAACCATAACACCATCTTCAAGCTGTATCGCCACAGGAACTTCTCTGCGGCACGCCCCCACGGAATTTGCAGCAGCAGCACGTTGCATGAGCGGATGAGCGATGGCTCGGCACACGGTCTCCGTGGCAGCGGCAATGTCCTCCCCAGTTGCTCCTAGTATTCGTCCCTGAACCTGAGCGCTCTCTCTAATACCATCGCTGTTTGAATCGAGTGAAACAACTGAAAGAACAGCGTGGACGAGCGTGCCAAAGCGCTTCCCGTGCGGCCTGGAGAAATCAATGTCGAGCGATTCAACAGTTACAGCTAATGGTTCTTCCTTGATGTTGGGATAGCCTTTGACTTCTTCCTCCGCTCGTCGTGCCGTACCAACTCCAGAGTCTTTCGGGCGCGCATGCGCGGTCGCCGTTACAACCGTCCACTCGGGCTTCCCTGCCGCCTCGCGAACAACCTTTCGCTGCAACTGCCATTCTTCATGGGCGCGAATCCCCTCCTGTGATTGCACCTTCTCCTCGTCCTCTCTCAGAAACTCAGTCAACCTCGTGCTGGTGCGACCCTGAGTGCTCGGGGGAAGCACCGACGGATCCCACCAGGCCACACGGTGCTCACCAACTTCTGGCTGATGCAAACCTGGACTCACAGATCCCGGCTTGCGAAGTGCCTTTTGAGGACGGCTAACCATATTATCTTCACCGAATACAGGACAACCGGTAGGGTGTTTTGTCTCGGGACTGAAGCTACTTGCCTCAGGTGGATATAACACTGGATTTAATGTCGCTAACCAACCTTCGTATCTTTGGTCCCCGACTGCACATACCACAAGTAGGTCTCGTGCCCGGGTTGCTGCTACATAAAGCACTCGCGCCGCTTCCTCTTTCTCAATCCTGATTTCCTCTTCTGCGTGTTCCTGGACTTCCATCGGGGTGCATCCTGCCAGCCTCATCGCACTCAATCCCGCTACTTGATCAACCCATTTTGAGGGTTCGCGCGAGTCCTTCGCGGTGATGTCACACAAGATCACAACCGGAAACTCGAGTCCTTTTGCTTTGTGCACTGACATGATGCGCACGCCGTCAACTCCCTCCTCCATGATCGGCGCATCCCCTACGTCGCCGCTCTCCGCCTGTTCATCGAGCCAGTCAACAAACGCGCGGAAAGAGATTAGTCCGTTGCGCTCAGCCCGGCGGGCCATGTCAGTAAGACGCATGATGTTGGCAAGCGCCTGCTCTCCAGTCGACCAGTTAGCGAACCCGGCATGAGCGCGTGTCAGGGCCAGTAGTCTTCCGATTGTGTCAGCAATCGGACGCCGGTTCCTCTGCCGGTGAAGCTCACGCAGGATTCCGAGCGCTTCTACAATCTCATTCAAGGACTCGGGCAAATCGTCAGGAGATTGCTTGAACGGATGAAAAGTCGAGCAGTGAGTGCGATACGCCAGCAACTGAGAGTCGGTGAAGGCGAAAAGTGGTCCTCGCAGTGTCGCGAAAACAGCAAGTTCATCGTCGGGCCACTCCACTGCTGTAAGCGCGTTGCGAATAGCCTCCACCTCTTCACGCGAATGGAACGAGCTGCCACCCACAAGAAGGTGCGGTATGCGATGGGCCTCCAAAGCCTGCACATAACGCCTTGTCACATCTTTCGAGAAATGACGCAAACGCCTGAACAAAAGACAGATGTGACGGGGTTGTAGTGGCACTCGTGTTTCCGGTTGCGCCCGCTCAGTTACGGTCCACCCACTGTCATTCACCAACCAATCCACGAATCCAGCCACGTCAACAGGTAACGATTCATCAATTTTCCAATCGACGACCCTGCCGAAAT
This sequence comes from Pyrinomonadaceae bacterium, assembly GCA_035283325.1. Lineage (GTDB taxonomy): Bacteria > Acidobacteriota > Blastocatellia > Pyrinomonadales > Pyrinomonadaceae > PSRF01. The sequence goes on from DATEUF010000383.1 coordinate 7,505, forward strand.
CTCCATATGGTTGAGAGACCGGTAGAGCCACAATAGCAGGTTGACTATCTAGAGAGGCTTTGAACGGTGACAACGGTACATAGCGAGCTTGCGTTAACGATTCCGCCGACATGACTGGAGCAAACGCTGCATTAACGGCCTCCTGCAACTCCGGCAGTGAACGAAAGCTGACGTTCAATTCCACTACCGCTCCGCCCGCTGCCACTAACTCCCGTTTGACTTCCTGGTAAAGCGCAACGTCGGCGCGACGGAACCGGTAGATCGACTGCTTTGGATCGCCGACGATAAAGAGTTTTCCCGGAACGGGTCGTACTTGGCGCCACTCCTTCTGCTCAGGATCATCGGCGGCGAGCAACATCAGGATCTCGGCTTGCAGCGGATCAGTATCTTGAAACTCATCTACAAAAATGTGAGTGAAACGTTTTTGCAATTGCGAGCGAACATCGTGATTGTCTCGAATCAAATTGCGAGCGCGGAATAGCAGATCGATGAAATCGAGATAACCGGCGCGCTCCTTCAATCTTTCGAATTCATCAATGACCGACCAAAGTTCTTCGCGCAAGCGAGGAGCTAAATCTGCACCTGAGTGGTCGACAAACTCCTGAACACGCGTTTTCAATTCATCACGACGCCGCCTTATCTCGTCGGCAGGAAAGGTGTCCCTGGCGTAGTACGCCTTCCAGTCTTTAGCCTTCCAACCCGTAAGCAGTCCGAACAAACGTGCTTCAATACCATCATAGTCGCGCCGCTCACCCAGAGACTCGACGCGGGTTATGTCCGCGACGAAATGCTTTAGGTAAACGAGTGATTTGGTCAGCCATTGCTCCGGGTTGCCAACATCCGACCACTCTCCGAGTTCCTGCAACTCGTTTATCAGGGCATCAATCTCGGCCTCGCGATCGAAGCCCTCGAACCGTTTCCAGGGCGCCCCAAAGTCGCGTTCACGTATCAGATCCCACGCCGCTTTTCGCAAGATGCGCTTGGGACCATTCTCGCGTGGCCGGCGGGCGAGAGTGCCACTCCGCTTACTACTAAAATCTTTTCTTGGCCGCCTTCTAAGAATTCTACGAACGCCCTCACCTGGACCTGCCAACTGCTTTTCAAACCAACGCTCGAATGCCAGATCGAATAGTGGAAATGCGAGGTCGTCAGCGGCAACCTCAAATAGCGGGTCAATGCCTGCTTCAACTGGGTGCTCGCGCAAGAGATCGGCGCAGAACGAGTGAATAGTGCCAATGCGTGCCTCTTCGAGTTCACGCACTGCTCGGGTCAGATGATCCCTCACTTCATGCGAGTCCGGCTCTTGCCGGGCATGCTCGATGGCCGACCGCAGTCGCAGCTTCAATTCGCCGGCGGCGAAGTCTGTGAAAGTAACGGCAACAGTCTTCGCGAGACTTACACGTCCCGCCATTACGCCGGAAAGAATCCGTCCAATAAGCGCACTTGTCTTGCCCGTTCCGGCCGCCGCCTCAACCACCAGAGTCGTATCAAGATCGTTGCAGATTCGGTCGCGCGCCGCCTGGTCAGCGAGCGTGCACAACTGCTTGTCGTTTCTCGCCGCTTTCATGGCAGATCTCTTATTCCTTTCAATTGTACAAGGCGATCCCGAGGCTTAAGGCCTGTGCGAATCTCTTCGAGTCCACCACAGACCGCCAGAAAATCGCACCAATCACACGCTCCTTTTTCTGGCGCCGCCGGGAGGAAAGCGTCAGCGAGTGCTTGCCTGATCGTCGTCAAGACCGAAGTTACCGTCTGTACATTGATCTCATTGAGCGCGACAACACGTTCTTCAAAGCCGCCGTCAGCGGTGCAGTAGTAAAGACGGCCCGACTCCACCTGTTTGTTCAGCAACCTCGCGCAGGCAAGAGCGTACAGTAACGGTTGGAGGTGTTTGCCTCCGCCTACCACTGTTTCCGTCCCCGCGCGTGCCTTTCCAGTCTTATGATCGGTGACACGAAACTTACCGCTCGCATGACGCTCCACTAGATCAATAGAACCTCGCAGCTTGAAGTCGCCGATGATCTCCACGGGATCGGCAACACTGTTTGGATCAGAATTTCTCGGGCCGCGGTCAGTCAGACCAAACGACAGCTCAAACTTATCAGGTGTCCATCCATCTTCAGCAGCAGCCATGCGGCGTACCCACTCGCGCAAATCAGCTCGGATACTGTTGATGCCATCCTGCCAGACGCGCGGTATCGCGGGCGCCAGTTGGTCTTCGTACTCGCGCGCCAGTCGATCCAGCGCCCGGTCCACAAATTCGAATGCACTTTCTGTAGGGGCGCCACTCCGTGGGCGCCCCTGCTGTTCCTGCGAGGGACTATCCTGGTCCGCAATGGGGCGCGCACGGAGTCGCGCCCCTACAAGTGGCAAAAGCCCGGCTGCTTTGAGATTTGTAAGCACCTCAAACTGCGCCTCATGAAACAACGAACCACGAGTGAGTGGATCTATGCCTTCAATTGCTGCCGGTTCCTGACGCAACTCGAGACGCAATATGGCACTGAGGAAGAAGCGGTAGGGACAACTGGCAAAGTTCTGCAAAGCAGTTGCAGAATAAGAGCGCGCGCAGAATTGATGACTGGCGATGCCCTTTAGTCCCAGTTCATCCGGATCCACCAGACCATCGTTTGGCGTCCACCTGCGTAGCCAGCGACGGCTGCGTCCCCGCAACGCGCGAGCAAGATGATTATTCGCCGTCAGAAGGTAGTGGGCCCTGCCAGTGACATTTTGCTCCTTTGCGCCTACCAGACTCGCGAGCAGGGAGAGATCATATTCTGCTTCATCAATAGCCGCTTCCGCGCGCTCGGGTGCGGGCCATCCGAGCCGCGCTCGCGTCGTCGCTTCAGCACGCGCCGCGATCTCATCAAGTCCGGGCAATACGCCTTCAGCGGCTCGCAAGGCCTCCAAAGCATAGAAGGACGGAACCCGCGGACGCAACTGCTGCACATCAACTCGTGAGTATGAAAGATAGACCCGGTCGCGGGCAGCTCCGACGGCAACTCGTAACGCCAGCCGCTCACGTTCCAACAGATCACGTCGGGTAGTGAGGCCCCTAGAGCGAATTTCTTCCTTTAGCAGGTCCGGCAATATCGGATCTTCAAGGACTTTCTGGGGAAACATGCGTTCGGCCAATCCCGGAATAAAAACCACTTGAAATGAGAGCCCGCGCGCTGAGTCGGCCGGACCAACAAAGACGGAACCGTAACGACGCGCGCTTGGCTCTACGCGCAAGTCGTGCAGGCGTGGGCCAAGAACTAGTTGTACTTCGTGCAAATCAACCGGACCGACACCTGCCATTGGTTCCAGATCGGCGAGGGTTGCCAGAACGCCTTGCGGATGACGGAGCGCGTTTACTGCCAGCTCTTGCAGATGGTCGAGCCACTCGCCCCAATTCGCCCCATCCGGCAGATTGTCCAGCCGCGCAATTAGTGGCAGGGCGTAGGCTCGTAAGGCCTCCAGATCGCGAAGCTGTCTTTGGATCGACTCGAGCTTGGCTTCCTCTTCTGGCGCAGTCTCCTCCAGACGCAGCCGCAATTCATTTGCGAGTCCTTCTAGCCGCCGAACCCAACGCTCCTTTCCCCCAATCACGGCCGAGTCGACCAACAGTCGCTCCCACCTTGCCGGCACCCTTAGTGTTCCTTCAATCACGGGACTCGAGACAGGATTAGCAGCGAAAAATAGGCGAGAAGATTCGTCGGCACCCTCTTGTATGTTCTTCAAGCCACCTACCAAATCATCCCGCGGCGCCTCCCACTGCGAGTCGAAACTCTTGTCGCTTTCAGGATCGGGCACCTGCCCCAATGAGAGATATTCGGCAAAGCCCCTCGCCGACAGTCCTTCGGCGGCGCAGAAGAGCAGTGCGAGCATGGCGCGACCCGCCGCGTCAGGAGCCGTTGTGCCTTGCACGAAGTACGCTGGGATCTGGGCGCGACTGAAAGCCTCTTCTAAGTGAGATCGGTATTCACCCGGAGTATTGAGCAAGACTGCTATCTGATCGAAAGGCACGCCTTGCGCGGCTTCGGTTTGAATGCGCCTGACAATTTCCACGCACTCACGCGGTTCACCTGGCCAGTTATGTAGCTGCACACTTTGATCGAGCCGCTTCGGAGTTGAAGTGGAGTCTTCAAAGAGATGTTGTTTTGCGAGAGAAAGGGAGTTTAAAGTTTCAGCAGCCGGATCGTTAGCAAACAGCCATCCGTTGACCGGGCCTTTCTCGCCGGCGGCAGTCGAAGAGTTGTGGTTACTCATGCAACGGAGAGACTCTTCCAGATACGTAATCGTCCGCTGATCACCATGTGGGACGGTGGCAAGGACGTCTGGAGATTCGGCTGCCAGCTTTCGGAGCAACTCATTCTCCAGGTTACTTCGAACTGCTACATCCAGAATCAGCAGAGGAAGCCCTACGTAGGCCGCATTGGCAGAATCACTAATTGATTCAATCGCCGCCAGAAATATTGCAGCACGGTCCGCTAGCTTCGACTCTTTTAGTTCCCGATCGACAAGGTCTGCTAATGCAGCAAGATCGTTTCCCCCACGTGCTAGATGTGCGACGGCTCCCGAAGCCACTTGATTCATGCGCAGCTCTTCGAGCGTCTTTGCGACTGCCACCGCAAAACCGGGACGTGAAGCTACTGGCGCGAAGTAAAGCAGCTTCCCTGCTGACTGGAGTGAATGAACCGCTCGCGCTACTACTGCTGTAAACGAGAGGCTAGTGGCGG
>DATEUF010000384.1:0-11296 GCA_035283325.1 Pyrinomonadaceae bacterium
GATGCACGCGGGTTCGCTTCTGAGCTGCTGGCTAGGCTTTGCTCAGGTGGGTCTCGCTGTTAACCTCACCCACAGGGTAGCGCTGACGAGTTTCCTGCTTGCGCCTCCCCTCGTCACGGGCTTGCTTGGCGCGACACCAACCGCAGTTGGTGGAATTTCTCAACGCTTCCGAGGCCTCACTCCACCACGGCCGGGGCTATAGGCTCTTTCACTCCAGCCTTCGCCTCTTTGGCTACTCTCAGAAAAGCTCGCGCTGCATGTGAAAGCGCGGCTCCTCGGCGATAGATTAGGTGGAGCCCTCGTTCCAGCCGCATCTCACGAACCGTTAGGGCCACTACCTGCCTCCGAGCGATCTCCGATTGCGCCGTCAATCTCGGCACCAGCGCTATGCCCATCCGCCGCTCCACAAATCTCTTGATTGCCTCCAGGGTTGGCATCTCCAACGAGATGTTCAGCGGAGTCTTGTATTTTTCAAAAGTCCTCACCACGCGTTCGCGATAAGGAGAGGGTACGTTGTGAGCGATAAATGACTCTGCGCCCAGGTCGCGCACCGAAACCACCTGTTTATGGGCGAGTGGATGATCGGGCGCCACGATTAGCGCCAATTCGTCGGTCATTACTTGCACCGAAGCAATGGCCGCATCGCTGGGACGGTATGAGACGATTCCCATCTCCACTTCCCGCCCGAGGATCTCAGCGGGAATTCGACTGGCCAAACTCCTTTTGACCTCGACTTTGATATGCGGATGGCGAAGACGGAAAAGGGGAACGATCGGCAACAAATACATTACAGTGTACTCATTTGCGCTCAGCGACAGCTTGCCGCGATGAAGGTCTTTGAGTTCCTTAATCGCAGCGTGGGCGCCCTGCCTCAGGTTAAGCATCTGTTGAGCATAATCGTAGAGCACGGTACCGGCTGCCGTAAGTGTCCCGTCCTTGGACGACCGATCGAAAAGCGGCTCGCCCAGCTCGGCCTCCAGCCGGCGGATCGCCTGACTAACGGCGGGCTGTGTTCGATGCAGGGCCAGTGCCGCTCGCGAAAAACTCTGCTCCCGGGCCACACAAACGAGCACTTCCAGCTGGTTTATGTCCACCGCTTTACCTCCCAGAGCTTATGCATTATTCAGCGCCGCTTATAGTATCACACATAGTTATCTTTTCATAAACATTATAACTTTGACTTTGGGACCCGATGAGTCCTAGCATTCCGGCTTTCCTTCCTGGAGGTGAAGTATGGCAAGAGACATGGTGGCCGTCTTTGATACGACGTTGCGCGATGGCGAGCAGTCGCCTGGCTGTTCAATGAATCTGGATGAGAAATTAACCATGGCGCGTAAGCTCGAAGCGCTGGGTGTGGATGTCATTGAAGCTGGGTTTCCCGTAGCCTCTGAAGGAGATTTCGCATCCGTAAAGGCAGTAGCGGCCGCCTGCCGCAACGTCGCAGTCGCCGCGTTGTGCCGCACTTCCGATGAGGACGTCGACCGCGCTGCGGAAGCTCTGCGTGGAGCGACGCATCCGCGTATTCACACCTTCGTCGCTACTTCCGATATTCACCTTGAGCACAAGCTCCGCAAGAGCCGTCGCCAGGTTCTCGAAATGACGCGCCGGGCTGTCGCTCGGGCACGCAACTATGCCGACGAGGTTGAGTTTTCAGCAGAGGACGCAACGCGGAGCGATCAGGATTATCTTTGCGAAGTCTTCTCTGTTGCAGTCGCAGAAGGGGCCACCATTCTGAACGTGCCCGATACTGTTGGCTATACTCTTCCAGCCGAGTTTTCGCGACTGGTATCCACGGTGCACGAGCGCGTGTGTGCGGGTAGAAACGTCACAATCAGCGTTCATTGTCATAACGATCTGGGGCTCGCGGTAGCCAACAGTTTGGCGGCTATTGACGCCGGCGCCCGCCAGGTGGAATGCACAGTCAATGGTATAGGTGAACGCGCGGGAAATGCTTCTCTTGAGGAGTTAATCATGGCAATGCACGTTCGCGCGGATCAGTTGCCATTTGAAACGGGTATCAACACCAGCGAACTTTATCCGGCAAGCCAGTTGCTCTCTTCAATTATTGGATTCGACGTGCAGCCCAATAAGGCTATCGTAGGCCGCAACGCATTTGCACATGAGGCGGGTATCCACCAGCACGGCGTAATAAACAATCCGCTCTGCTATGAGATCATGACGCCTGAATCTGTCGGTGTACCAGTCAACCGTCTGGTACTAGGCAAGCATTCCGGTCGCCATGCGCTGGCGCTGCGTTACGAAGAACTAGGCTATATATTGACCCCTCCGGAAGTGGATCGTGCTTACAAGCTATTCACGGCACTGGCCGATCGGAAAAAGCGAGTCTATGATCAGGATCTTATCTCGCTAATTTCAACCACCGTAAAATCGGTTGAGGACGATCTAATGGGCGAGCCTGTAGGTGCCGCGGCGACCCAGGTACCTTCAGGGTATCGTTGATAATCCACGCAACTACCGCAGCAAGGCAGGCACTTTAAGCAGCACCGGCACCTTGACTAATTCCAGGTATTTAGAGATGAAATTGCATATCGTTGTACTAGCCGGAGATGGCATTGGTCCAGAAGTCACTGCCGAAGCGGAGCGGGTTCTGGGCACAGTTGCGGCAACCCATGGTCATAATTTTGAGTTTGAACACCAGCTCATTGGAGCAGCCGCGATCGAAGAAAGTGGATCGCCGCTGCCTCGCGCAACCCTCGATGCCTGTTTGGCAAGCAATGCAGTGTTGCTGGGCGCAGTGGGTGCGCCCCGCTTTGACAACTTGCCGCCAAACGAGCGCCCGGAAGCGGGCCTGCTACTGCTAAGGCGCGCACTCGGAGGTTATGCGAACCTGCGTCCGGCGATCTCCTACGACGCCATCAAAGAAGCGTCTCCCCTGCGATCGGAGATCGCCGCCGGCGCAGACATTCTAATCGTCCGAGAGTTGTTAGGCGGACTTTACTATGGCGAGCCACGAGGCTTCTCAGGCACAAATGGCGACCTGTCGGCTAAAAACACGATGCGCTACTCAGTAGCAGAAGTCGAACGAGTGGCGCGAGTAGCATTCAGCGCAGCAACCAATCGTCGAGGTAAAGTGACCTCGGTCGATAAAGCCAACGTGCTGGAAGCGTCGCAACTCTGGCGGCAAACTGTCACGCGTGTAGCCCGAGATTACCCTAACGTCTACCTCGAACACATGTATGTGGATGCGTGCGCGATGCAGTTACTAACTAGTCCCAAGCGCTTCGACGTTATTTTGACTGAGAATCTTTTTGGCGACATTCTTTCAGATGAAGCAGCGGTCATAACCGGCTCGCTCGGAATGCTGGCATCGGCCACTATCGGAGGCCAAGTCGGCCTGTATGAGCCAGTGCATGGTTCGGCGCCGGACATTGCTGGCCGGGGTATTGCAAATCCCTTTGGGGCCATTGCTTCGGCGGCAATGCTGCTGCGTTACAGTTGTGGTCTGGAGCAGGAAGCGGATGAGATTGAAGAAGCAATTCGTATAGTGCTCAAGGAAGGTTATAGAACCCTGGACATAAATAGTGGCGGGAGCACTTACCTTGCGCGAACTGCGGAGATTGGTGAGGCCGTCTGCGACGCGATAGCCGAAATTGCTGATAGGCGACACGCGTATCATGCTGTTTGAGACGTAGTGAAGACACTGTTCGACAAACTTTGGGACAGCCACGTCGTTTGGGAAGAAGCGGCTCGGCCGTCGCTTCTCTATATTGACCTGCATCTGATCCATGAAGTCACTTCTCCTCAAGCATTCGAGGGCTTACGCGCCGCAGGGCGTCGCGTTAGACAACCTCGTCTTACCGTGGCCACGGTAGATCATAATGTGCCCACCACAACTCGCAGCCTGCCGATTGCTGACGAGATAGCCGCTAAACAGATTGCCGCACTGCGCCAGAACTGCCAGGATTTCGATATTCCCTTTTACGATATAGATTCAAGAGAACAGGGAATCGTTCACGTCATTGGTCCCGAGTTGGGTCTCACCCAGCCCGGAATGACAATTGTTTGTGGTGACAGCCATACCAGCACGCATGGAGCATTTGGCGCGCTGGCCTTCGGCATCGGAACGAGCGAGGTTGAACATGTCCTGGCTACGCAATGCCTGCCACAAAACAAACCTCGTAACATGCTCATTCAGATTCACGGAAAGCTCTCCGAGGGCGTGACGGCAAAGGATTTGGCTCTCGGCATCATTGGTCAAATCGGAAGCGACGGCGCTACGGGTTATGTGATCGAATACGCCGGAGACGCGGTGCGCTCACTGTCAATGGAAGGCCGCATGACCCTTTGCAACATGAGCATTGAAGCTGGCGCTCGGGCTGCCATGATCGCACCTGACGAAACCACCCTTGCTTACCTGGCGGGCAGGCCCTTTGCGCCTCGCGGCGCTGACTGGCAGAAAGCTCAAGCTCATTGGGCCACGCTCGCCAGCGACAGCGACGCCTGTTTCGACTGCGCCGTTCAAGTAGATGCCTCAACTTTTGCGCCATTTGTGACATGGGGTACGAACCCAGACATGGTAGTGCCAATAACCGGAAGCGTGCCCGAACCGTCGCAGGCAAAGAGCGATGCCGATCGTTCTTCATTTGAGCGTGCCCTCAGCTACATGGGACTCGTCCCTTGCACTAACATCAAGGATATAGCGATCGATCGAGTGTTTATCGGCTCCTGCACAAATGCTCGAATAGAGGATCTGCGCTCGGCGGCGCGAGTAGCGAAAGGTTACCGAGTGAGTCCGTCGGTCCAGGCGATGGTCGTGCCCGGCTCACAAGTCGTGAAACGAACGGCGGAGGCAGAAGGACTTGACAAGATCTTCTGCCGCGCCGGATTTGAATGGCGGGAAGCAGGCTGCTCGATGTGTCTGGGCATGAATGCCGATATCCTTCAACCGGGTGAGCGTTGTGCTTCAACCAGCAACCGTAACTTTGAAGGACGCCAGGGCCGCGGCGGACGCACACATCTGGTAAGCCCGATGATGGCAGCGGCCGCGGCGATAACCGGACACTTCACTGACGTTCGCGACTGGGTATTCAAATAGTCGACCAAACTTGAAAACCGAAACGCACTAGAATGAAAGCATTTCGAACCCACACCGGCCTCGTGGTGCCCCTCGAGCGCGCTAATGTCGATACTGATCAGATTATTCCCAAACAGTTTCTAAAGCGCATCGAGCGCACCGGATTCGGGGAGTTCCTGTTCTATGACTGGCGCTTCGATTCGAGCGGGCAACCTGAACTCAACTTCTGCTTGAATGAACCTCGTTATCAAGGCGCCTCAATCCTGGTTACGGGGAAGAATTTCGGCTGCGGCTCTTCCCGTGAACACGCGCCCTGGGCCCTTGCTGATTATGGCTTCCGCGCCATCATTGCGCCTTCCTTTGCCGATATTTTTTCTAATAACTGCCTGAAGAATGGCCTACTCACTGTCTCATTGACGGAAGCAGAGATACAGCAGATCGCCAGTCGCTCGAGACAAATTAAAGGCTATCAACTCACTGTGGACCTGGACACCTGTACGATCGGAGACGGGCGTAGCTTTGCCGCTTCATTTAATATCGACGATTTTCAGCGACACTGTCTCAGAGAAGGACTCGACGATATTGGCCTGACTCTTCAACACGAAGCAGCAATCTCAGCCTTCGAGAGCCGGCGCTCAGACTGGATAAAATGATCTCCATCTTCTGTGCGAACAAATCGGGCTTGGCTCTCGTATATGATCGCACGGAGGGGTAGTGAAGAAATGCGCGATCCACACATTGCAGGAATTCTGAGCTTGCTTATTCCCGGGGTAGGACAATTCTACAATGGCCGCATCCTTGCCGGGTTCCTGTGGTTGATCATTACGCCTGGTTTCTGGATTGGCACTGGCGGTCTGCTTGGTTGGGTGTGCCACATCATTGCAGCCTACACGGCCTACTCCTATGCGAAGGATCATCCCATCAGGGCCGTGGTTTAGCCGGTTGCCTCTCGCAAACTAACGGTTTGCGTTACAAAGTAATAATGATGATCAAAGCTGAAAATCCACTTAAACTGTTACGTCGCGCAAACTAACAGTTTGCGTTACAAAGTATCCTGCTTCTGCTAGTCTTTCCTCGTTTCCAACTTAATCGTGACGACTAAAGCTGAAAATCCACTTGGGGGTAGGTGTGCGCCTTGAGAGGACAGCGGGACCATGCGTGGTTGTAGTCTTCGGCGCAACGGGAGACCTTACCATACAGTCGCCTGAAAACTCGCCTTGAACAGGTTGATAGGGAGCGAAAGACCCACGGCAACTATATCTAGTTATTGTGGCCGCTGATTTTTTCTGTCAGGTGGTGTTGCGAGGGGAATGTCACCATCGTCAATCAGGGTATTCTGTGACTGGATCTTAGGCGCACCGCGCAGAGCGGGCGGCAACCTTGGTACAGGAAATCTCACGGTCGCAATAGGCTCCGTTCGTCGCAGGATCGCTCCACCGCGGCCGGCAACCCAGATGTTTGTGCCTCCAAGATAGGCCACCGAAAAGAGGGGCGAACTTGTAATCGTTGGTTGCAGGTCCCACGTTGCTCCGCCATCTTTGCTGTGAATGATTGTGCCTTGATCACCGGTGACCAACACATCATCCCGCCCGGCCATGGCCACCGCAAAGAGATTGCTCGTTATACCGCTTTCTAGATCTTTCCAGCTTTCGCCACCATCATCAGTGCGCAAAATGATGCCGCGCGCTCCCACCGCGTAACCACGACTACCATCAGCCAAGCTCACGGCATAAAGCCATTCCTTCAAATTTCGATCAACGCGCTTCCAAGTCTCTCCTCCATCTGTCGTGAGGAGAATTGTTCCGTTTGAACCTACAGCCACACCATGCTTCTCGTCGCTAAAGCTGACATCCTCCAGCCAGCTGAGATTGTTCGAAGGCTGAAACCGCCAGGTCTCTCCGCCATTGTCGGTCCGATAGATGGCACCTCGAGCTCCAACAATCCAGCCCAGTTGCGCAGACACGAAGTCCACACCCAGCAGGTCTTCAGCGGCCTGTATCGGAACAGTGGTCCAGGTGATCCCGCCATTCTCCGAATGTAGTATGGTTCCCTGGTCACCGACTATCCAGCCAGTGTGTTCATCCAGAAATTTTACGGCATTCAACTGCGCTACCGTTCCCGAGGGACGAACGGTCCAATGCTTACCCCCGGAACTGGTGAAGAGTATTTTTCCCCGAGAGCCAACTGCCCAGCCTCGGGAGTTGTCGAGAAAAAAGATATGAGCCAAGTCGTCACGGCCACCTTCGGTCAGCCGCCGCCACGAAAGACCACCATCGTCTGTACGCACTACCAGACCATTGGCGCCTGCAGCCCAGCCCGTCGTCTCATCCGCAAAGTAGACAGTGACGATCTTGGGGTTGGTACGAATGTTGACCGGCAACCAGATATGACCGCCATCGCCAGTGGTAAGCACTACACCGCTGTCGCCAGAGGCCCATCCGTGCATCTCATCTGAAAAGTACACAGAGAATAGATCGGTCGTAACCAGTGTGTTCAGTTTCTGCCAGGTGAGGCCAGCGTCAACGGTTTCAAGTATTGTCCCATGATAGCCAACCACCATGGCACGGCTGTTGGAAACAAATGCAACGCCAGTAAGCACCGTGCTGCTGATGCCAGGCTGTTGTTTCCATTCTGCGCCGCCATCGTTCGTAACGAGCACGGTGCCTCGCGCGCCCACGGCAATACCAGTTTTCGCATTCGCAAAGGCGACCGAGAAAATATGGGCCGAGGTGTGCGCATTCTGGGATTGCCACGTCACGCCTCCGTCATTGGTGGAGACTATGGCGCCAAAAGTGCCAACCGCCCATCCACGCAGCGGATTATCGGGGGCAAAGGTTAAGGAGAAAAGGTGGTCACGCGTGCCAGTTACTCTGGGGACCCACTTGCCGCCTCCGTTCCCTGTTGTGAGTACCACTCCGCGCGCACCTGAAATCACTGCACGTGAACGGTCCTTCACGTAGAGGCCGTAGAGTGTGGTATTGGCCGGCGATTGTTGCTCCTCCCAGTCAAAACCTCCATTGCTGGTACGCAGTATGGCGCCATTCGAGCCAATGGCCCACCCATGTCTTTTGTCAGGCGCAAAGCGGATGCAAGTTATGGAGTTCCCTTGCGGGAGGGGATTCTGCCATTCCCATCCCCTAAACTGTTCCTGCGCGAGGACAGCAGGACTCGTGAATAGGAACACCACCACCAACCATTTACAGTTTAGAAACACGATAGAGTGCTTATGTATGGGCGTCACTCCGTGGACGCCCCGATTCTCGCGACTAGCGGGGGACGGCGAGGAATTATAAAGGTCGGCATGCACGAAAGCGAGGTGACAGAGCGAATCGCAGTGTCATAAGGTCATGACACTGCGATCCGAGTTCTTATCCATCCTTACCGCCAGTTGTTTCTTGGGCTACAAATCTTTCACTCCGATTTTGTCGACCGCCTCACGAAGCACTTCTTCATCGACGCGGCCGAGTGAAGCAATGCGACGGGCAGCGCGATCTGTCGCTTCCTGAATGACATGACCGACATGCCCTCGTGTCCATTCCCAGGTGATCTTATGACGATCTTTCGCTTTATCGAGACGCTCCCACCACTTGTGGTTCGTCTTGCGCCGAAAGTGACCGTTCATGGTTTTAACTACGTACTGCGAGTCTGTAAACAGATGCACCCGACAGGGCTCGCGTAGCGCCTCAAGGCCAAGGGCAGCGGCAGCAATCTCTGCTTGTTGGTTTGTGGCAGTGCCGAGGTACTCGCCGACCCCACGCCAAAGTCCACGATAACCGAGCAATGCCACAGCCGCAGCACGGGCGGCAACTTGCCCGTTACTGAGGCTTGACCCATCGCAAAAAATCGTGACGGCCTTCAGCGTCTTGGTTGTGGCTTCCAATTAGAAGACTACCTGATTTATGACGATTACTCGTTTACCTTTAGGACTGCCAGAAACGCCTCCTGTGGGATCTCTACGCGCCCAACTTTCTTCATTCGCTTCTTCCCTTCTTTCTGCTTTTCGAGCAGCTTTCGCTTGCGGGTGATGTCGCCTCCATAGCACTTAGCGATCACATTTTTGCCAAGCGCCTTGACGGTTTCGCGGGCAATCACCTTGTTACCGATAGCAGCCTGAATCGGCACTTCAAATAGCTGCCGTGGGATCAATTGCTTCATTTTCTCCGCCAGGGCGCGGCCCCGCGCCTGGGCTGTGCTGCGATGCAGGACCAGTGAGAGTGCGTCCACCGGTTCGCCCGCGACCAGAACATCAAGCTTTACAAGATCGCTCTCCCAGTAGCCGGCGAAGTTGTAATCGAGAGATGCATAACCACGCGAGACTGACTTCAACCGGTCGTAGAAATCGAGAACAATCTCATTCAACGGCAACTCATATGTCAGCATCACTCGATTGGCAGCAATATATTCGAATCCTTTTTGGACGCCACGTTTCTCCTCGAGCAACGGGAGTATGCCGCCCAGATATTCGTCAGGGGTAAGAATCGTCGCCCGGATCACCGGCTCCTCAATCTTAGCAATGCGACCCGGATCGGGCATTTTGGACGGCGAGTCAATCTCGAGGATCTGCCCATCAACGGTTGTGACCACGTACCGCACGCCCGGCGCTGTGGTGATTAGATCCAGATTAAACTCTCGCTCCAAACGTTCCTGGACGATCTCCATGTGCAACAGACCGAGAAAGCCACAGCGAAAACCAAAACCGAGCGCGGCGGAAGTCTCAGGCTCATAAAAGAAAGACGCATCATTCAACCGGAGCTTATCGAGTGCGTCGCGAAGTTCCTCATACTGATTCGCGTCCACCGGATAAAGTCCCGCGAATACCATTGGTTTGATCTGTTGAAACCCAGGAAAGGGTTCAGTCGTTGGCCGTGCAGCTTCGGTAATCGTGTCACCGATCTGCACGTCCGCCACCTCCTTAATGGAGGCTGTGAGGAAGCCAACTTCGCCAACGCCCAATACGTCGATAGGCGAAGGGCGCGGCCGATTCACGCCCAGCGTCTCTACCTGGTAGTCGCGGCCAGTATTCAAAAACCGAATCTTCATTCCCGGGCGAATCTTTCCGTCGATCACCCGAAAAAGCACTATGACGCCACGATACGAATCGTACCAGGAATCAAAGATCAGGGCTTTCAAGGGCGCATTGATGTCACCTTTCGGGGGCGGTACGTCCCGCACAATGGCCTCAAGCACTTCGTGTACTCCCGCGCCCGTTTTCGCGCTCGTAAAGACGGCGTTGTGGGTTTCCAGTCCTATCAAATGTTCGATCTGCTCGACGGCTTTGTCCGGCTCAGCGCCGGGCAGATCGATCTTATTAATGACAGGAATCAACTCCAGATTGTTGTCGATAGCTAGATAAGTGTTGGCAAGCGTCTGGGCTTCTACACCCTGCGAAGCATCTACTATCAACAGGGCCCCTTCGCAGGCTGAGAGCGAGCGTGAAACCTCGTAGGAAAAATCGACGTGGCCTGGCGTATCAATCAAATTCAAGACGTAGGCATTGCCGTCGTCACCCTTGTAATCCAATCTCACTGCATGTGACTTGATTGTAATGCCACGCTCACGCTCAAGGTCCATGTTATCGAGCACCTGCTCGGACATCTCCCGCTCAGTCAAGGCGCCAGTGAGTTCAAGCAGTCGATCTGCCAGAGTGGATTTTCCGTGATCGATGTGCGCTATGATCGAGAAGTTACGGATAGCCTTGGGATTCATTTCCGGTCTTAATCGTCTAAGTGCTCGTTTACGTAATCGCGCGCCTTCTGGGGCGTATCGAGTGACTGAATAAAGTCAAGATTCTTAATGGCCCAGCCAATGTGGTTTCTGGCAAACTCCTGGTACTCGGCGGTGGCGCCGGTCCTCAAATTAAGCTTCGTCATCACCTTCTGGAGTAGCGCGGCATCCTGGGTCATGCTGGCCGCCTGAAACAACCTGTGTTTATCATCCTCAGAAATGGACGAACTGGTTGACGAATCTGAGTTTCGGTTCAGATTGGAGTTGAGGTTGGAATTTCGATTTCTGCTAATGTTAGAGTTGCTTACTGCCCGCGGTTGCCGCTGATAAGAGAACCAGAAAATGGTTCCCGCGCCGATTAACACAATCAAGCCCAGACAACCTGCACCTCCACAACCAAGAGCAATCTTTTGATTCCTGTTCATGTCTGCCCCTCTTCTAAACTGACGATTGCCATAACTCAAGCTTTACCTTGAATGATGGCCTAACGCAAGTTGGCGTTGAAGCTGTCCACAGATTACGCAGATTTTTGAAACG
>DATEUF010000385.1:0-20057 GCA_035283325.1 Pyrinomonadaceae bacterium
CTCCCGCCTCCCGCCTCCTGCCTCCTGCCTCCTGCCCCTGCCTCCTGCCTCGTGTTCTACACAGGTACTCGGCCGAATTGCTCGAGCAAAGGCCTGAGTGCGTCAACGATGGTTTGGTGCGCTACACCGTTACTTGCCACCAAACCATTTCGGTTTTGCACTTCCGGAACGTTATATCGTATCGGCCCGCCAAAGAGATCGCTTAGCCGACCTCCCGCTTCAGTGAGAATCACCTCGGGCGCGCAAGTGTCCCACTGTTTCGTCCGCGGTGACAGATGCACGTAAAGATCGCATTGCTGCTCAACTATGAGGCCGATTTTGATTCCCACCGAGCCGCGCCGGATCTCCTGCTTCACACCAAACGCCTTGACAACTTGATCCATGCGCGGGCTGCGGTGAGAACGACTTGCAGCTAATCGCATTGTCTCAAGTTGCTGCTTGTCGGAGACCTGCGCCTGGCGTGGCTTGTGGCCGGCAGCTTCGACCCAGGTTCCGCCTCCTCGCACTGCGCGATAAAGCAGATCCCGCAAGGGCTGGTAGACCACACCCAATACCCCCCGATCACCTTCCACCAGGCCTATCTGTACCGCAAAGTCTCCATTGCCATCTATGAAACCGTTTGTGCCATCAAGGGGATCGACCATCCAAACCCGCTGCTTCCCCAGCCTGCGCTCAGTATCAACCGACTCTTCGGCGAGAATGCCGTCGCCCGGAAACTCACCGCTGAGGCGGTTTACAATCATCTCGTTCGCTACTCGGTCGGCGTCCGTCACGGGCTCACGATCATTCGCCTGCATCTTCTGTTGCACGTCCAGTGGGCGTTTGTAAAGATCGAGGATCGCTGCCCCTGCCGCACGTGCGACTTCAACAGCAGCGCGTAGCTCATGCTCGTAATTAAGGGATCCGGATGTCACTCGTTAACCCCTGAAAAATTGAGACTATTGCGGGTCCGCAAGGTATTTACTTTCGAGATCCTGCGCCGTCTGCCGAATGATCTCCAGAGTTTGATCGACATCTGCTCGCGTCGTGCGAAAGTTTGTGATGCAAGCACGCAACGCAAATTTGCCGTTGACCGTAGCGTTGGACAAATAAGCTTTTCCACCCCGCTGAACGGTGTGCATTATCTCGGCATTAAGTTGATCGAGCAATGCCGCCTGCTGCTCCTCATCGGCAAGCCATCGTGGCACATACCGAAAACAGCAGATACTCAGGTCCACAGGAGCCAACAACTCAAAGTCTTCCGACCGCTCAACTTGCCCTGAAAGGTATTCCGCTAGCAAATTGTCTTTGCTGATTGCGGCTGCTATTCGCTCGGTTCCGTAGTAGCGCAACGTAAACCATATTTTCAACGCCCTAAAGCGGCGTGACAATTCCACACTATAGTCCCAAAAAGCGAATGCCTCCTCATCCAGCTTCTCATGAACGGTAATATAGTCGGCGCTGTTCGTACCGCCGGCCACTTGCGCGCTCGCAGCATCCCGAACGAGCAGACAACCAGCGTCCAACGGCACGTATAACCATTTGTGCGGATCAAGTGACACAGAATCGGCGCGCACAAGACCCGCGAACAGCGGCCTTTTCCGTGCGTCCATCGCGCCAAAGGCACCATAAGCTCCGTCAACGTGAAACCAAAGATCATATTCCGACGCGATATCAGCAAGCTTCGTGAGGGGATCTATTGCGCCGGTGTTGACGGTCCCAGCGCTGCCGACTATGCAGAACGGTTTTAAACCTTTTCGCAGATCGGCCTCGATGTTACTGCGCAACGCCTTCACATCAATCCGAAAGTGATCATCACATTCCACTAATCTCACCTGCTCACTACCAAACCCAAGAATAGCAGCGGCCTTCAGCACTGACATATGGACTTGGTCCGAAGCATAGATTGTCATGCGCGGCAAGTTCCAAAGCCCTTTAGCATCAGCTTCACCTTTGGATTTTGTACGGTGGGCGACAAGGAGAGCAATGAGGTTGGCCATTGAGCCCCCACTTGTAAGCAGACCATGAGCGTTTTCACGATAGCCGATAAGTGTTCCGAGCCAACCTACCACCAGGCGTTCGAGTTCGGTTGCCGCGGGGGCGGAGCGCCAGGAGGTAACGTTTGGATTTAGAGCTGAGGCCAGGAGGTCAGCGAAAGCCCCGGCTGGAGTGGAGGGTGAGGCAACATAGCCGAAGAAACGAGGGTGACCGTTGTGGCGGCTGGCTGAGAAGATTTCTCTGCAACTCTCGAGCAGCTTATCGATGGACTCCCCTTTCACCGGTATGTCTGAGCCAAGGAGCTCCCGAGTTTGCCCGCCTCGCGTGTTCGGAAAAACAGCGCGCTCAGATAGGTCAGCAAAATAGCTGGTGACAAACTGCGTAGCCTGTGATGCTAATTGGTCCAACCCTTCAGCGAAAGTATCAAGCAACGACGTGCCCTCGATTAATGCCTTCTCTGTTTCTGTCATTTGATTCCCGGCGCAATCGCCACAAGCAACGACAACCGCTCCCTGCCCGTATTAATCACTCCATGTGGGATACCGGCAGGTGCTACTACAACCATGCCCGCTTTCGCCTCTCTCTCCTCGGTCGCAATCGTGAATCTTCCCTCGCCCTCGAGCACGAAGTAAAACTTGTCAGCGCCAGCGTGAGCATGAACAGCCTGCACCTGTGTGGGCTCAAGACAGTTAAGTCCTAACATAACGTGTTGGCCCTGCCACAACGTTGCTTTGTGAACCTTTTCTGGCTGCGAACCAGCATGATTACGCCAGTCGATAAAATTGCCCATTCCTGTAACCTTCTTTCTGCCCCAGATGCAGCCAAACTACCACACACCGAAACACCTTACGAGGCCGCTTAGTTAACGGAACGTATTACTTTGCATTATCAAGTTGCGACGGTGGATGCCCCACGCGTATAGTGACGGCCCTGGAACATCGCCGCAAAAATGGAGCAACGTTATGCCGGTGACCGGCTGCGCAACGCCCGCAGGCACTGCCCGCTATCGAGATCGTTTCAGATCTAAAGCGGCAGGGGATCACTTCCGCCAGCAGCACGATCTCTTCTTGTCATCAATTGGAATTGGCACTTATCTCGGCAACGCTGACTCTGGTACCGACAAGGGCTACGAGGAAGCTGTCGTGCGTGCGGTTCAGCTTGGCGCTAATGTTATCGATACCGCTGCAAACTATCGTTTCCAGCGAAGCGAACGTTCGGTCGGCAGGGCCCTGAACGTACTCGAACAGCAAGGTTTTAGTCGAGACGAAGTTGTAGTTTGCACTAAAGGAGGCTATCTACCTTTTGACGGCGCGCCCCCGCAAAACCTGCGTGCCTATG
The DNA here is from genome assembly GCA_035283325.1 of Pyrinomonadaceae bacterium. Taxonomy (GTDB): domain Bacteria; phylum Acidobacteriota; class Blastocatellia; order Pyrinomonadales; family Pyrinomonadaceae; genus PSRF01. The sequence goes on from DATEUF010000385.1 coordinate 3,316, forward strand.
TGGAAGAAACTTTTGTCCGTCCCGGCATCGCCCAATTTACGGATATTGTTGGCGGAGCCCACTGTATGACGGCGGCATATTTACGAAACCAACTGGAACAGTCGCTCCGAAACCTGAGTCTTGAATGCATCGACGTTTACTACATTCATAATCCGGAATCACAGCTTGGCTATATCTCACGTGAGGACTTTGACATGCGGTTGCGGGCCGCATTTGCTGAACTGGAAGGACACCGAACTGAGGGCACAATAGGAATGTACGGCGTGGCCACCTGGAACGGTTTCCGGGTCTCGTCGCAGTCGCGCGAGTATCACTCGCTGACCAGGATGGTGGAGCTGGCGCGTGAAGTGGGTGGTGAATCGCAAGGCTTTGGTTTCATCCAATTGCCTTTCAATCTGGCAATGCCTGAGGCCCTGACTTTGCGCAATCAGATTCTCGACGAAAAACAATTGTCTATTGTGGAGGCAGCGGCGGCGCTGGGAATCACGGTAATAGCAAGCGCCTCGATTCTCCAGGGACGCGTAGCCCAACAATTGCCAGATAGCATTCGCGAACCTCTCGGCTCACTCCCAACAGATGTGCAGACCGCACTTCAGTTTGCACGCTCAGCGCCTGGAGTCACAACGGCCCTTATTGGCATGAGCAATAGCGGGCACGTTGAAGAAAATCTCCAACTTGTTGCTCGGGAACCGGTGTCTTCCCGCGACTTTGTTCGGCTTTTCTCGGAATAGATGACAACCGTGAGCAAACCAACATTCAATTCTTTCGCTGAATTCTGGCCGCATTACGTGAAGGAACATAGCCAGCCCGAGACGCGAGCACTGCATGCTCTTGGTACAACCGCCAGTATGGCCTGTGCGGTTGCCTTTATCGTCAGGCGCCAGTGGAAGCTTTTACCCCTTGCCCTGGTTCCCGGCTACGCAGCCGCATGGACAGGGCACTTTCTTATTGAGAAGAACAGGCCTGCCACCTTTGATCATCCGCTATGGTCGTTAATGGGCGATTGCAAGATGCTGGGATTGATGCTTTCCGGAAAGATGGAAGCAGAAATCGAACATCTGCAGGCTCGGCGGCCCTCAGAGATCGAATCCTAATCACAACAAACAAAAATCTCCTGAGCGATCATTTTCTTGCGCGCGCGGTATAGAATGGACGTATTCCGCGAAAGGATTTCTGTGCAAACCGCAACGCTCAAATGAGAGGCAACCTTCCGATTCCTGAAATAGACCCTCTTCTTCCACGCGCCTATACGTTGGACATTGAAACGGTGGCTATTCCGGATTTTCGCGAGCGCGTTGGACCACAACTGGAACGGCTGATGCGCCTCGGAAACATGCGCCTGGAACAGCAACAAAGATATCTCGAAGACATTGCAGCCGAAGAAGAGCGTTGTTATCAACTGGGCGCGCTGAGCGCGGCCTCCGGTCGTCTTCTTTCGATCGCAGTTCACAGGGCTCCCGTGGCAGGCCTTACCTGCCAGGGCTTGGAGACAGCGCCAACTGAGCACGTATTTGGCATCGACGTCGAGGGGAATGAGGAGCCTGAGAAAGAAGCACTCACCGCCTTTTTTAGCTTTATGAAAGACTTCGATCCAGAGGTGGATGAACTCGTGGGACACAACCTCATCGGCTTCGATCTGCCCTTCATCTTTCAGCGCTGTCTGGTGCACTGCATTTCAGCGCGCCCGCTTGTGGATCTTGCCGGGTATCAAGTACAAGGCGTATTTGACACAATGCATCAATGGTGGCTGGGAGCCAAGCGTTATGTGAGTCTTGACGACATAGCGTGGGCTCTGGGCATTGAGTCAAGCAAAACGGCAGAGGTTGAGGGTAGCAAAGTCTTTGAACTTTATCAGGCCGGGAAGCTCTCGCAAATTCGCCAGTACAACCTTAACGATGTGCGCGTAACGCGACTCATTTACGAGCGAATGGTGCAGTGCTTTGGCCGTTCATAATCCCGTCGACGCGACAATGTTTCATTTCCGCAACTGCTTCTGCTAAACTATTTCAATCATGGATGCGCAAACCTTCTTAATCATTTTCACTTTGCTTTGCGGGGCGCTGATGGGTGGGGCGATCGGCTGGCTGCTCCTGAAAACTAAAGCGAGTTCGGCCACTGCCGCTGAGCTGGCCACCCTCAAAGAACGTCTGGCGGGAAGAGAGCTGGAGATAGAAAAACTGCGCGCGACAATAGCTGGCGAAGTAGCAGAACACAAGGATTCGCGGGAAGAACTGGCCCACCTCAAGGCTGAGCTTGCCGGTGAGCGCCGGGCAAACGAAGAGCGGACCCAGTCTTTTCGCAAGATTTCTGACGACTTTGCGGAGAAGTTTAAAGCGCTTTCACGCGACGCGCTAAAAGACAATAACCACGCCTTCCTCGACCTGGCCCGGGCCACACTGGAGAAATTCCAAGAGACTGCCAAAGGTGATCTCGAACTGCGGCAAAAGGCCATCGATCAATTAGTCAGGCCGCTAAAGGATTCTCTCGAGAAAGTCGATGGCAAGATCGGCGAAATCGAGAAGGCACGCGCCGGAGCCTATGCCGAACTGCGTGAACAAGTGAGAGCGCTTGCCACGTCTCAATCTCACCTCCAGGCAGAGACTGGAAATCTCGTGAAGGCCTTGCGCGCCCCGCACGTGCGCGGCCGATGGGGCGAGATTCAGTTGCGGCGGGTGGTTGAGCTTGCCGGCATGTTGCAGTATTGCGATTTCCTGGAGCAGGAAAGCATAACAACTGAGGATGGGCGGTTGCGCCCCGACGTTATTGTTCGTCTTCCCGGTGAGCGCACGATTGTAGTAGACGCTAAGGTGCCATTCGATGCTTTTTATGAATCAATCTCGACCACCGATGATGAAATTCGTGGTCTTAAATTGAAGGAACATGCGCGGCTGGTGCGAACACATATTTCCGCACTAGGCAAGAAATCCTATTGGGAGTCAGTCCAACCGGCACCCGAATTCGTCTTACTGTTCCTGCCGGGCGAAACCTTCTACAGCGCTGCGCTGGAGATGGATCCAAAATTAATTGAAGACGGGGTGAATCAGGGTGTCATCATTGCCACGCCGACGACACTGATTGCTCTGCTCAAGGCCGTCTCCTATGGATGGCGGCAAGAGCAGATGGCTGCAAATGCTCAGGAGGTCAGCCGGCTCGGCAAGAACCTTTACGATCGGCTGCGTATTTTCACAAACCATTTTGCGGATATTGGCAAAGGACTGGACAAAGCAATTGAATCCTATAACAAAGGTGTCGGTTCGCTTGAGGCCCGCGTGCTGGTCACCGCTCGACATTTTAAAGAGCGAGGCGCGCTTCCGGGAGAAGAGATTGAGATAGTCGAGCCTATTGATAAATCGACTCGGGCGCTAGCTCTCGATGAGGGAGGCTTGTTTCCCGATCTGGTAGCCGCGCAGGCAGAAGCTGAAGTGGAAGAAGAGTCTCTGCCGCTGCTTAAAGCCAAAACCGTTGCGGAAAGCTAGTACGTATCATTTGTCATTTGCCATTTTTCAATTGTCATTGGTGTGGGGCGAGCATTCAATTCATTTAGAAATGCACCGCTAACACCGCTGTAGAATTGGCGGCAGTTCAAAGCATGCACCACAGCAAATGGTAGATGCCAAATGGCAAATGAGAAATGACAAATTGATTTTTTCTCGTGAACGATGGTTCAAAACAGATCTGGCTGGGGCCGGTATTGGGTGACAATCGCTCGCGTTTGATTGAGCGATGCGCTGAGCTTGTCGCAACCAATCGCGCCGACAGTTTTGTCTATCTCGCCGCTTCTCATCCTCTACTCGAAATTGTTTCACAAGGCATTCTCGATGGCTCGAGGAATCGCGGATTGTGGGGCGAGCTCCCGGTCTATCTCTTTCGGGGCTTTGTCCGACGTCTACTCTCCACCGCTGAAGAGGTAGAAATGGGCGCGCTCCTGCTGCCGCGCACTCCCATTGATGGCGAAGAGTTGCCTCTCAAGCGCAGCCTTATCTCCCAGATCCTCAGAAGGTTGCACGGCGAAAAAAGACTCAATGCGCTTGGACCACTGGCCACCCGTGAAGGATGCGTAAGTACCATTACGACCCTGATTGGCGAGATTCAGCGGGCGGGAAAGACTCCAGCCGAGTTGCAGAAGATCATCGCCGAAAGAGCCGCAGACTATCACGAACATGACGACGACAACGGTAGCCAGCCTCTCGACCGCAACGTTCCCAAAGTCATCGACGCTGCTCTCCTGCAAAGAAATTTCAATGAAGAAGTCAGCCTTATCTATGCAACCTATGCCAGGCTGCTCGAACAAAACCGGCTCACTGATGACGACGCGAACGGACTTCAGGCGCTCGCTGTTCTCAGAGGAGAAATAGATGGTCTGCGCGTTCGTGTGCCGATGTTCGAGCAAGCGAAGCTCCTCATACTGGATGGCTTCTTCGATTTCACACCGATTCAGGGAGAGTTGTTGCGATCACTGGTCCCTCGATTCTCGGAAGTGATCGTCAATCTCAATAGAGACGAACTCAATCCGGAAATCTTTAAGCCGTTTGAAGAAACGATAAAACAGCTTTGCGCAATAGACGACTTCGAGATCAAACACAACAAGCAAGTTTCATCGGCTGGGAGTTCTCTCGGCCGCCTGCGGGAACGATTGTTCAATACAACAGTCTTAAGCCAGCAACTCCCTGATGAAACGAACGGGAAGAATAAACTAGAGATCCATTATTTCGATTGCACTGATCGGGAAACTGAAATTCGTGCCATTGCGAAAGAGATCAAACGATTGGTTTTGCTCGGAAGATACAGGCTTTCCGAGGTGGCGCTCGTTGTGCGAGAGCGCGCTTCCTATGCCGAGACTATCGCCCGAGTGATGGCTGAAGAGTCGTTGCCTTGCAATGTCGACCGGCGAATCACCGCAAGCGAGCTCCCAGCCTCCCGCGCGGTCCTGAAACTGTTATCGGTGCTTGAAGAACTTGCTCGCGAAGAATCGGCTGTTCTGAAGATGCCGCAGCTCGCCGATCAGATCAAATCAGGCTACTTTCGTTTGCCGCGCAAAGACATTGAGCTGCTCGCAAGTCAGTTTGCGAACAACTATTCACATCTTTTCAGCGAGGGCCAGACACGGGTTGCAGAGCGCGAAGAATGGCTTGCACCTGAGTTGAGCATTGGGCGCTGGGACGCCGATATGCTCGAAAATGTGATCGCTTATGTGGGATCTGAGTTGCGGCTCGTCGATTGGCTCGCTCGCTGCCGTAAGCTCATTACAGAATTGCCAGCAGCGGAAGCAACCAGAGAGCTGCTGGACATAGATGTCGTGGAATCGAACCATGACGATGAGCAAGCGCAACTCGAGGAAGCCGAAACCGCACAACCCAAAGACCAGCCGCTGGAGAAGAAGCGTCGACCGCAGCGCGATATACACCCGGCTGCGATTGCCTGGGCAGCGTTGGTAATCAAACGATTCGCCGCCCGAATACAAGCGGTTCCCCGGAAGGGTCAACCGGCCGAGCTACGTTCTGCATTACTGAAGCTATTGGACAGCCTTCAGTTTCGGACGCAGGTCATGAGGCCCGTGCGTCAAACCGAAGACCGGGAGTTGTCGCGGGCAACAATCGACCTGCATGCGCTTGAAGCGCTACGACGTGCTTTTGTGGCTGCAATCAAGAGCATTGAAATTACCCGGCAGTCCGAAAATAATGAGGAACCGCTTACTACCTTCATAGCTGAGGTGCGCCGGTGCCTGGCTTCCCAAACAGTTTTGCTTGGCAGCACCGAAAGGACTGGTCTGCGCATTCTGGAAGCCACCGACATCCGAGGACTCTCCTTCCGGGCGATTTTCATAGCCGGTTTGATCGAAGGCGGCTTCCCACTGGCCCCGTCACGTGACTGGATTTACCCACATGAAGAACGGGCGCGACTAAAACATTACGGATTGACACTGGAAGATATTTCACCCGCAACCCTCTTAAAGGAGGAGCACCACTTTTATCAAGTCGCTTGTCGTGCTACTGAACGCTTGTACCTCACTCGCCCGTTATTGCTTGAAGGCGACATTGAGACAGTTGCTTCTTACTACATCAACGAGGTTCGCAGGGCTGTAGCTCCGGCAAGGATTCAGGAGGGGCGGGTAGCTCGGCCCGACTATGACGGTCAGCAGCTAGACGATTCCTCCTCGGCACAAGGGTTGACCATCAGCCTCATACGTCAGGAGCAGCGTCATTTGAGTAACGTCCAGAAGTTTGAGTTGCACCCCTTTCCACAGATCACTCACTTTCTCTCATTGGCCCGAAACGACGGCTTCTTAAGTGAGTCCGCCTTGCGTCGGATCGCCATTGAACGAGAACGAGCCGGGACAGGTTTTGGCCCATATGATGGACAGATTGACAACGCCGAACTGCTCTCACTGATCAGCAAACGATTTGGCCCAGACTTTGTTCATAGCGCAAGTGGGCTCAGCACTTTCGGTAATTGCCCTTACCGGTTCTTTGCGCAACGCGTACTAAAACTCCAACCTCGGGGTGAAGCAGCGTTGGATCTACAGGCCCTGGATGCCGGCAAGCTGCTGCACGATATCCTGCGCCGCTTTCTTGAAGGTCATCGCGGGAAGCGTCTGAACCCACTTCAGCGTGAGCAGCTAACTGCCGAACTCTTATCAATCGCCGACCAGGTGTTTGCTCAACATCAACGAGTTGTGCCGCCACTTAACCGCCAGATTTGGGAACTTGATTGTGAGATTCGGAAAATTATTCTCAGCCAGGTTCTGCTCTTCGAGTTGGAAACCCAAGAGAGGACAGCGGCCCAGGAAGTTGTGCCTTCCCGTTTTGAGTTGGCCTTTGGAATGAAATCTGCAGCAATGGATCCTGGTTCGACTGATAAGCCTCTCCGGCTCACGCGCTCACGATTTGCAGGCGAGGAAACCATTTGTATCAGCGGCCAGATCGATCGCGTGGATATCGCTCAACGCGATCAGACAGTTGTTGCTTACGATTACAAATTATCAAAGGGAGCAAAGAAGGAAGACATTCTGGAAGGACGGAATCTGCAAATTCCTATCTATCTGGATGCCCTGGAGCAGTTGTTCTTTCCGAATCAGAAAATCGCTGGAGGGGGATTCTACACGCTGCGCGGAGGCGCCGAACGACGCAATACCGGCATGTATCGTAAAGATTTCAACGCTTACCTGAATCTGCAAGCCAGAAGGTCACTCTTTTCGGAGGATGAGTGGCACAGTCTTCGCGCTCGAGTGAGGACAATTATCTGGGATTTTCTTGACCGTATGCGCGCGGGCAGTTTTGCCGTACAACCTTCCGAAGGAGAAAAGACGTGCAAGTTCTGCGACTACTTTGCTGTATGCCGCTACGAGAAGTATCGCATTGATCGGAAGAGAGCTAGAACCAAAACTGAAGACAAGGCGACAAAACATTATCGGTAGATTAGATGCACGGGTTCATTCGAATCAGGCACCGAGCAGTTGCTGTTCACCCCGTCAGGGGTGAAGAAGACCCGAAGATCCCCCGCGCTTGTCGAACAAACGGCAGATAGTGAATTTGTTGACAATTTCTTGGCGCACTGAATAAAGAACACGAAGCAGCAGTGAGTTTAGAAAACAAGCCAAAACTCAAACCCGAACAAGCTACCGCCGCATATACGCTTGACCGCCACGTCTCTGTAACGGCCGGCCCTGGATCCGGAAAGACGACGGTGCTGGTGGAGCGTTACCTCCACATCCTTCGTCAAAATCCTCAACTGAATATCGATCAGATAGTTGCTATTACCTTCACGAACCGTGCCGCCAACGAAATGCGCGAACGACTTAGAAAGGATCTCGATCGTATTCTGGAGTGTTGTTCCGGAGATGAACGCCTTCGCTGGATGAGATACAAACGCACCCTGGATGGCGCGGTCATCAATACGATTCACGGTTTCTGCGCTCGGCTACTGCGTGAGTTTCCAGTCGAAGCACGCATCGATCCGCAGTTTCTTCTCCTCGACCAACACGACGCAGCAATACTGTTGGAAGCTGCCGTCGAAGAAGCGTTAACGGAGCTAATCAGCAGGGAGAGTGAGCAGATTTCCCAACTCGCTGTGGGATTCGGACGCGGCCGCCTCGCTGAAGCTCTAAATCAGCTTTACATGACCGTGCGCGGACAAGGACTCCAACTCGAAGAGCTGGCTTACCGAACCTCTACTGGCCATTCCACTCCCGACGATTACAAACAAGGATTGGCGGACTTGGACCATACCATCAACGACTATATCCGCTGCGGGTATTTGTCTCCCGCGGGTGAAGCCAGGAGAACTTTCTTTCGCTCGAACTGGCCAACATTGCGCCAGATGTTGGAGCAGAATCGTCCAAATCTAGCTGATTATTGCAGCGCGATTGAAGCGTTTCGCGCGGGCGCGCGACAATCAAAAAACAGTGCTGCCGGGTCAATCATGGAACGGCTCGATGCCCAGCTTTGGGGCGCCGGAAAACAGGGCCCACTGGGCCTGGTACCGCAGCTTTGTTTCGATCGGATTGCAAAAGAGTACGCTCTGGAGGTAATTCAAGCCCTCCAGCAGGTCGAAAAGCGCTACCGAGAAAAGAAGAATCTTCTGGCAGCGCTTGACTTTGACGATCTACAGCTCAATGCGCTCGAGCTGCTCGATCAACCGGCCGTCCTGGGGCGCGTGACCCAACGATATAGTTTTTTCCTGATCGATGAGTTTCAAGATACAAATAGAATACAGCGAGACCTGATGCACAAATTAGCGTTCAGTCCCCGCGTCTCGCGCACAAATCTTTTCATTGTTGGCGATCGCAAACAGTCGATTTACGGCTTTCGTGGGGCAGACGTCGACGTATTTGAGCAAACCACGGAGGACCTAAAAGCGGCGGCAGGCGTAGTGCAACCGCTGCACCTCAACTTTCGCAGTCAGCCGGGGCTGATCAGCTTCTTTAACTATCTTTTTCAAAGGCTATTTCAACGCGACAACGATGAAGGTGAAACAGATCTTGCCGAATTGGGCTTTGTTGTATTCGAGCCTAGCAACGAGCAGCGCGAGCAGCACGATCCTCAGCCTCTTGTCGAACTGCTATTAGATACGAAGGCGCCGGCTGAAGATGGTCTCAAAGCAGAGCAAAGCTCGTCTGAGCGCGATGCACAGCAAATCGCGCTGCGAATTCTGTCTCTCACGGGAGCCGCTGCTAGCACGGAAAATATTTCGATCGAAGAGAATCACTCCAGCTCCGGAACTTTATGCTTGTCGTTCGAAGGTGCTGCTGCGGTTCCCGCCTGTAACTATCGCGATATTGCGTTGCTGTTTCGCGCCATGACTGATGTATCCATTTACGAGAGGGTTTTTCGCACGGCCAACATCCCCTTTCAGACTGTTCAGGGAAAAGGTTTTTATGAGCGCGAAGAGATCAGCGATTTAATCCAGTTACTGCGGTTCTTGGACAATAGGACGGATGAAATTGCTCTGGCTGCGTTGCTGCGTTCGCCACTGGGCGGAATCTCTGATAATGCCTTGCTGGCTTTACGCTGCGCCCCGTGGTTAAGCGACATTGAAAGAGGAAAGCTCGAAGGATACTTCAGCCATCCACGTAAGCTCTTCCATGCGCTGCGCCATCATAATGAAATTGCCTACATCGACGATCGCGACCGCTCCCAACTCGAGCGCGCCCGTAAATTGCTTATCAAGCTCATTCGGAGGCGCAACCATTATTCCATCGCTGACCTGCTGCGGTTTGCCGCTGAAGAGTCGGAATATCTTCTCGTAATAGCTGCTAACTTTGACGGAGCGCAACGACTCGCCAACGTGCAAAAGCTGTTTGCGCTTGCCGAGCGGTTTGAACATTCGGGTACTCATCTGGTGCGCGACTTCGTGCGCTACGTCGAGGAGTTTGAAGCAATCGGCAGCCGCGAAAGCGAGGGACAGATTGACGAGTCAGCCAATGCAGTGCGACTCATGTCGATCCATCAGGCCAAGGGGTTGGAGTTTCCTGTTGTCATTATCCCTAATCTCCATCATCGATCGCTTAAACCTCAGGAATACTGGTATGCACTTGATCGTCATCGTGGTTTTACACTGAAAGTACCTGACGGGCGTGGTAAGCAGGTGGCTGGCTACACACTTCAGAGTTTTCGTGAGCGCGCGAAACGGCGTGAGCACTTTGAAAATGTTCGTCTGCTGTATGTGGCCGCTACGCGAGCTGAGAATAGGCTCATTTTGTCGGGCGCCACTGACGACCTCTTGAAGATGGAGGGTTCGCCCGACAACTGGTTGAGGCTCATCTGGCAGAAGCTCGAGTTGCAAGTTTCCAAAAACAGCCTAATTAACCTCGATCCAAACACTCAGGTTGCCGTTACCTTAAATCTTGCAGATGAATCCAGAGTTCGTGCTCCTGCGTTCAGCCCGCCGGAAGGAAAAGAGCAACCGAAGAGCACCGACCATCTGAGCCTGGCCTTTCCTCTGCTACAGAAGATTAGCGGCGACGCCGATACTCACCTGCATCGGTTTAGCGTGACCCAACTTATCAACTACCGCCGCTGCCCGCGGCAATACTACTTCGATCGGGTGCTGCATCTACCTGACTACGACCGTAACCGAGTGTGGAACGAGGCGGAAGCGCCCGAGCCTCCAGCTAATCTGACTGCAACGCTAAAGGGCGCCGTTATTCATCGCTTCTGTGAAACGTACCGCGCTGGCGCAAACATTCAAGATCTCCTCCGGCAAAGCCTTGCGGAAGTGATCAAATCACGGCAGGCAGAACTTGCCGATAGGCTGATAGATATCAACCAGCAGAAAGCGTTTGAAGAACTCTTGCCGCTGGCCCAAAACTATCTCGCCAGCTCCGTGTTTACGCGAATTGAGCGGGCGCGCAATGCTGTCAACGGCGTGATTGGAAGGTGGCCCACAGAACAAACCGGTCTCTGGAGCGAGTTGAGTTTTCGTTTGCGGCGCCCATCAGGAATATTGACCGGAGCTATTGATAAGTTACTAATCACGAGGGCAGCTGATAGCGGTCAGTATGAGATCGAGATCATCGATTTCAAAACCAACCGCCTCGGAAGCCTCGGATCATGCGCTGCACGGGAATCAACCGTAGCAACGGCAGCAGCAGTGTCCTCTTTTTCGGCAACGGAGCAACAGGTTGTTACTGGTGTAGGAGTGCGGAGGAAGCGGGGGAGTTCTACCAATGTTGCAAAGCAGTTTGTTTTTGATTTTTCTGACACTGGAAAGTTTGACTCTCCAAATGGCATTCAGGTATCCACCCAAAGCAAGAGCAATCAACCTGTCTTGCAAGATCGCATTGAGGTTCTGGCACGTGATTATCACCTCCAGATGCAATCCTACGCGCTGGCCGTACAAGAGTTGCTTCCTGCTGTGATTAGGAACGGCCAACTCACGGTCACGCTGCATTTTCTGTCGCCAAATGTGGAGTACAGAATTGCGGATGAACTGTTATCGCCGGAGGCATGTGGTGCAGCTATTGATCAATCGATGGCCCAACTTATCGCAGCTTCGGAACCGGCACACTTTCCAGTGCGACCGGAAATTCATTGCCACATGTGCAACTTCCTTCACATTTGCGATGCGGGCCGCCAGGAGATCCGCAGATTCCGCAGATTACAGGGATTCATGTGATGCAGGCCGCGGCTAAGAACATTTTTCTAATGGGAGACCTTCCTTCGGATGGAAACATTTTGGGCTGGAAGATCCATTCACATCTGGGGAGGGTAAATCAGGCTCACAAAGGTTTTCGGGTGGAGCGTTTTTCACCTGGAAGCACTTTCAGGTTGACACCGAGTCACACTAATGTTTAAACCGTCTGCGTAATCTGTGTAATCTGTGGATTCATCTGGGATCAATGCAAAAAGGCTCGCCGGCTCCGGACTTTACGCTTCCTGACAGCACCGGTAAATCGTGGCACCTAGCCGAGCAAAGAGGCAAGATAGTGGTGTTGCTGTTTTACCCGGGAGATGAAACGCCGATCTGCACACGTCAAATGTGTTCAGTGCGTGATCGGTGGGACGACTACATCGCCACTGGGGCTGAGGTAGTGGGCATCTCGACTAACTCGGTCGAGTCGCATATCGAATTTGCCAAACACCACAATCTGCCGCTGCGCCTGCTTTCGGATGAAGGGGGCGTTATCGCAAACCTGTATGGTGCGCGGTCTCTAATTCCCGGCAAGGTGGCCCGCTCCGTTTTTGTGATCGATCCGAGCGGCATCCTGCGCCATAGAGACGTGCGACCTCTTGGCTTATTTCGGCCTAAGGATGACGAGATACTCCGAGCCATTGAGGCTGCGAAAGTGTCCTCCGCGGCTAGCTGAAAGACCTGGAACGTTTCTGCTCTCCATTCGCATATGTCATTTGACAAAATTTGACAATTCTCATTTGCCATTTTTCACTACAGACAAACGTCTTCCACGATATCCAGAGCAGGTAGTTGCCTGGGTGTAGACGAGGTATAATTCCTCTACCGCGAAGGAGAATTCAAATGGGGGAACTTATCAAGTGTAAACATTGTGGCGAAAAACGCCCGGCGCTCGGGTTTGCGCCGTTGCCCAATGATTTGGGGCAGAGAATCGCTAATGAGATCTGCCAGCCTTGTTGGGGTGGTTGGCTACAAAAGCAGACCCAGATAATCAATCATTATGGCCTGGACGTCTCGAACCCCGACGCTCAGAACCTTCTTATGGACAATATCAAAGGCTTTCTTTTTGCTGAGATTCCCCAGGTGGCCGAGATCGATACAACCAAGGAAGGCACAATAGAGTGGTAAGCGTTAATGGCCGAAACCGGTTCATCACTTGCTTTGATTACAGTGGCTCAATTAAGATCCCTCCGGTTGACCCTTCCTATTTACTCTAAACCCCGAACTTTTTTGAAGGTCCACGCCAGAGGTTGGCGTCGTTCTACGTAATGTGGGTCTATTTACTGTTTGGGCTTTCTAGGTTAAGCTTTGCATCTTCTTTTCAGCCAGTGTTTGCCAGGATCAGGTCTCCTGAGGCAAACAAACTTTCTTAAAACCAGCAGCAAGCCGGCGTCCGTTTTTGCATTTCCACAGGAAGCACCGGCGCCACCGTTAGAAATCTACCGTTTTATGCCGGCATGGCGGCCGCCTTTGGTTTGCCGAAAGCAGAGGCGTTAAAGGCGGTCACGCTTTACCCGGCTCAGATTCTGAGCGTTGGCCACCGCGTTGGTTCAATCGAACCAGGCAAGCTTGCAAACCTCGTTATCACTGACGGGGATCTGCTCGAAACAAGAACACGTGTCCGTCACTTGTTTATTGATGGCCGTGAAATTCCGCTTGTAAGCCGGCACACGGAGTTAAATGATGCGTTCAAGAACCGCAAATAGATTAACCAAATCGAGGAGGACTTTCCCCTTGTTCAGAAAAGAACTCTTTGCCCTCGTGCGCGCCACCCTTCTAGTAGCAGTCGCGCTCCTTGCTTCAACTTTCACCAATGCCCAGACACGTCTGCTGCGTTTCCCCGATATTTACGGGGATAAAGTGGTCTTTACCTACGCTGGTGATCTATGGACGGCGCCGGTGACGGGAGGCACGGCAATTCGGCTGACCGCACATCCCGGAGTAGAACTTTTTGGCAAGTTTTCTCCGGACGGTAAGTGGATAGCCTTTACCGGACAATATGATGGTGATGAACAAGTTTACGTGATTCCCGCGATGGGAGGCGTTCCAAAACAGCTTACGTTCTATCCGGCTAAAGGACCATTGACGCCACGCTGGGGATGGGATAACCAGGTTTACGGTTGGAGTCGTGACGGGAAACGTATCTTCTTTCGCTCGCTGCGCGACTCCTGGTCGCTGCCCATCGCGCGTCTTTTTTCCGTTTCTGTAGAAGGCGGACCGGCCGAACCTCTGCCGATGCCTCAGGCTGGTTCCGGAGATTACTCCCCGGACTCAGCGCGCATCGTCTATTCGCCTCAGTCCCGCGACTTTCGCTCCGAGAAGCGCTATGGCGGCGGCCAGGCTAACGCACTCTACATCTTTGACCTTAAAAGCTACGCGACAAAGAGGATAACTGAGGGTCCGCGCCCAACCCGCGATCCGATGTGGATTGGTGACACTATCTTTTTCAACTCCGATCGAGATGGCCACTTCAACCTCTACGCTTATGACGTCGCGGGCAGCAAAACGGCTCAGGTAACCAATAGCAAGGTCTGGGATGTGCGCTGGCCCAGTTCCGACAATAGCGGCAAGATCGTTTACGAGATGAATGGTGAGTTGCAGGTGCTCGACACAGCGACGCGAAAGAGCAGCCCCATTTCAATCATGGTGCCGGATGACGGCCTCTCACGCCGGCCGAGCCGGATTCCGGTAGCCGGCAACATTGAATCATTTAACCTCAGCCCCAAAGGCGAACGCATTCTGTTCTCAGCACGCGGCGACATCTTCAGCGCGCCAATTGAAAAAGGGCCGACGCGTAATCTCACACGCTCATCAGGCGCACATGACAAGTGGCCCAGCTGGTCACCTGACGGATCACGAGTCGCTTTCATTTCCGATCTTAGTGGCGAGGAGGAGCTCTATGTGATCGCTCAGGATGGATCAAAACCGGCAGAACAAGTAACTAGCGGTGGCAGCGCGATGCGTTACCAGCCGGAGTGGGCCCCTGATGGCCAGCGCATTGCTTTTGGTGACAAAGATGGGAAGGTCTTTGTAGTCACGCTGGCTGACCGCAAGGTGGTTCAAATCGCCGACTCACCGCGTGGGCAGATTCGCAATTATGTGTGGTCGCCGCGAGGTAACTACCTCGCTTTCAGCATGGTAGCCAACGGCAACGGCTTTTCATCTGTCTATGTCTGGAGCGCAGGCGATGGTCAGCTACGCCGCGTCACCGACGATATGTTCAATGCCTTCAATCCCGCCTGGGACCCGCAGGGAAATTATCTCTATTTTCTAAGCGACCGCGAATTTGCGCCGCAGATTTCTCAGATCGAATTCAACTACGCCACGAATCGAGATGCATACATTTATGCTATGGCATTGCGGAAAGACGTAAAGCATCCTTTTCCACCGGAGAGCGACGAAGTGACGATCTCCAAAGGCGAAGGTGAAAAGCCAAAACCTGCCGAAAGCCCGGCAACTGATTCCAAACCCGATCAGGAGAAACCCGCCGCGGCCGAAACAAAGCAGGAAACTAAGCCCCCTGCCACCATGACCATCGATTTTGATGGAATTGCTTCCCGTGTAGCACGGGCCCCAATCCCGGCAGACAACTATGGGGGTCTATCCGCCAAGGGGGGTCACCTTCTTTATGGCGTGGGTCCGGCCTTTTACTATGGGCGGCAGGGTGACCGGCCTGCGCAACTACGCATCTTCGCTTTCAAGGATCGAAAAGAGACCACGATCGCAGACGACATCCGCAGCTATGTCCTGTCTGACGATGGCTCCAAAGTGCTTGTTAGCCAGGGACAAGGACCGAATCCTACTTACAATTTGTACGATGCGACCCCTCAAGGTGATAAGTCAAAAAAGGCTGTCTCAACGGCGGGCCTGGTTGTAGACCGCGTGCCGGCAGAAGAGTGGAACCAGATCTTCAATGAAGTATGGCGCCGCTACCGCGACTGGTTCTACGTGCCAAACATGCATGGCTACGACTGGGTCGCTTTACGGGAACAATATAAGCCGCTGCTCCAGTATGTGGCCCATCGTTCGGATTTGAATTACGTAATCAGCGAGATGATCTCGGAGTTAACTATTCAACATGCCTACATAGAAGGGGGCGATTTTCAGATTCCGCCGCGACCGCGAGTTGGCTTGCCCGGCGCCCGCTTTGAACTCGATAGCCAGTCAGGCCGTTATCGAATCGCGAAGATTCTGGAGGGCGCGAACGAAGAGGACATCTATCGCTCACCCTTGACCGAAATAGGCGTAAACGTGAGTGTTGGTGACTACGTACTGGCGATAGATGGCGTGGAGTTAAAGGCGAATGACGATCCTTACCGCCTGTTGCGGAATAAAGCCGATAACACGGTCGAACTTACCGTTAACAAGTCGCCTTCTTTCCAGGGCTCGCGCACTGTCTCTTATCGTCCAATCACAGATGAGGGCAATCTCATCTATTTGAATTGGGTGAATGACAATCGCCGCAAAGTGGAGAAAGCAACAGGAGGCCGGGTCGGCTATATTCATATTCCCGACATGGGAGCTAACGGCATTCGCGAATTCATCAAATGGTACTATCCACAGATTCGCAAAGAGGGATTGATCATTGATGTCAGAGCAAACGGCGGCGGCAACGTATCGCGCATGCTGATCGAACGTCTGCGGCGCAAGTTGTTGGCGCTTAACTATTCACGCACTGACGATGAAGCTAACACCTATCCGGACGGGGTCTTTATTGGTCCAATGGTAGCTTTGCTCGACGAAAACTCCGCCTCCGACGGCGACATCTTTCCCGCAATGTTTAGGGAAGCGGGCCTGGGTCCCTTGATCGGCAAACGCTCCTGGGGTGGGGTAGTGGGAATCGCTAACCGCGGCCCACTGATTGACGGCGGAACGATTTTTGTCCCCGGCTCCGGTTTCGCCAACACCAAAGGGGAATGGGTGATAGAGGGCTACGGAGTTGATCCCGACATTGAGGTTGAGAACGATCCGAAATCGGTATTAGAAGGGCGCGACCCGCAGCTCGAGCGCGGGATTGCTGAGATCATGACCAAGCTTAAGCAACCGGTCCACTTGCCCGCCAAACCTGCAGGGCCGATCAAAACTCTGCGCTAGTTGCATACCAGCCGGGAAAC
>DATEUF010000386.1:0-13841 GCA_035283325.1 Pyrinomonadaceae bacterium
TACCGAGATAGTCGATGCCTGTAGAGCAGCAGTCAGGCGCCTGCTGGATGAAGGCAATCCGCCCGATGAAATCACCGATCAGCGGATCGCCAATGAGCTTTATACGCATAATCTTCCCGAACTGGATTTGTTGGTTCGAACCAGCGGTGAGCTGCGCATTTCAAACTTTCTGCTCTGGCAGGCTGCTTATAGTGAGATCTACGTAACGGAAACTCTTTGGCCCGACTTCCGCCGTGTTCACCTGCTGGAAGCCATCGTCGATTATCAACGCCGTGACCGTCGGTTTGGCGGCCTGAAGCTGGTTGCAAACGCCACCTGATAAATGCGCCGCATCATCACCGCAGCCGTCATTCTGCCCTTCTTGATTGCTTCCATTCTTGTTCCCTGGCTGGAGTTGCTTTTTGTTTTTCTTGCGGCCGCTGCAATGGTGCTTGCGCTGGCCGAGTTTTGGAAGTTGGCGATGCTGCGGGGAATGAAGCCCGAGATGGGAGGCGGCTACCTGGCGTCGGTGGCGCTGTTCCTGACCTTCTATTACTCCGACGCGGCCGGCGATCTGTTCATCGCAAAGCTAGTACCAGTGATTTTGATCGTATTTACGGCAGGCACGCTGATAGCCTTTACAATTAAAGGCGCTCCCTTCGACAAGTTGCTTGCCTCCGCTGGGGCGACCATTTTGGGAGTGCTCTACGTAGTTCTACTTGGTGGCTATCTCGTGGCGGTGAGGACGGCTTTTAGTCAAAATCTGGCGGCCCACCTCCTTTCATTCTTCTTCCTGGTAATCTTCGGCTCCGATACCGGCGCTTATTACGTGGGGCGGGCCTTTGGTAAACACAAGTTGGCTGCAGCGATTAGCCCGGGAAAAACCTGGGAAGGAGTGTTCGGAGGTTTGGCAGCGGCACTGGCTCTGGCGACACTAGCCCACTTCTGGTTCTTTCGAGCGCTGCCGTTGAAATGGGCGTTACCGCTTGCCGTTCTGATGACGATCATCGGTATTGCCGGAGATCTCACAGAGAGTGCGCTTAAACGCGGCTCCGGGTCGAAGGATGCAGCAACAATTTTGCCTGGGCATGGTGGCCTGCTGGATCGGCTGGATAGCTTGCTCTTCAACGCCCCCGTCATCTACTATTTTGGTCGTCTTTATTTCGGCTGATTAGCTTCAATGGCCACCAGAAAAATATTGCTGATAGTCGGCCTGCTGGGCTTGACTATTGGTCTCCTGGTTCTGCTCGTTGTCGGCGGAATCATAGGTCTGACGTTCTATTCGATTGGCAAAAGCCAGGCAGCCGAGACGGCCAAGACCTTCCTGCGCAACAATGAGATTTTGAAAAAAGAGATAGGAGAGGTACGAGACTTTGGCTGGCTGGTAACCGGTAACATCAATGTGCAAAACAACGACGGGCACGCCACGTTACGTCTGAAAGTCATCGGTGAGCAACGAACCGTCAACGCCACCGTAGAGATGATGTACTCAAACGGCGGAGAATGGCGTGTGACGGCTGCCCAATTCCAGAATGAAAACGGAAGAACAGTCGACCTCCTCAACGCCTATAACGCTCGAAGGTTATTTCCCCCGCCGAAAACTTGATCATGAATTCCCAAGGCATTGCAATCCTCGGCTCGACCGGCTCGATCGGCTGCAACACGTTGCGTGTGATTGAGACTCTGGGAAGTACTCGCTTCCGAGTGGTGGCGCTCGGCGCCGGTAAGAACATAGAAGTACTTGCAAACCAGGTAGCCCGCCACTTGCCCGAAGTGGTGTCAGTTGAAACGGAAGCGGCAGCCCACGCTCTTCGTGCACAACTGTTCGAACGCGACGTTGATTTGCCTCGCATAGTTGTCGGGGTAGCAGGTTTGGTGGAGATTGCCGAACACCCGGAGGCGCGCTGCGTAGTTTCGGCCGCAGTCGGCGCCGTGGGTCTGGTCCCCACCTTACGGGCGCTTGAAGCCGGTAAGCGCGTGGCCCTGGCCAACAAGGAGACGCTGGTAATGGCCGGCGAGTTAATGACTCAGGCTGCGCGGGCGTCAGGCGCGGAATTGCTGCCGGTGGATTCGGAACACAATGCGCTTCATCAGTGTCTTCGCGGCGAGGAACGAGCAGAGGTGCGGCGCATTATTCTGACCGCCTCCGGTGGTCCGTTTCGTTCCAAATCAAGGACTGAAATGGAGCAGGCGAGCGTGTCAGATGCGCTGCGCCATCCCACGTGGAATATGGGCGCGAAGATCACGATCGATTCTGCGACTTTGATGAATAAAGGGCTGGAGGTAATAGAGGCCCACTGGTTATTTGGCTTTGCAGCGGACCAGATTGGAATAGTAGTGCACCCGGAATCCGTAGTGCATTCGATGATCGAACTGATCGATGGCTCGGTCATTGCTCAGATGGGTGTCACAGACATGCGGCATGCGATCCAGTATGCCCTGACCTTTCCAGAGCGGCATTCATGCGAACTGCCGGCTCTCGATCTGACGGCCCTGTCGGCTCTTCATTTTGAACCTCCAGATCTAGACCGCTTTCCGTGTATTGCCCTGGCCTATCGCGCGCTCAAGGAAGGTGGCACGCTGCCAGCTGCTTTGAACGCAGCTAATGAAGAGGCAGTCAGGGCTTTTATTGACGAGCGAATTTGCCTCACTGACATTCCCAGGGTGATCGCTTCGGTATTAGATGCTCATCCGACCAAACCCGCCACAGATCTAGCTACGATTCTCGATACGGACGAAGCTGCCCGACTTTCTGCAGCGGCGGAGATCGAGAGTTTGTCCAAACTTTCGAATGTGCACGCTGTGTCGTAATCCATCAGTGTAAAGATCAGTTTGACGGCTGTGTACCCGCCGCGTAAACTCGATAGTCGGCAACTCAGGGCCAGCAAAGGGATTCTAATAGGGGTTTGTGTTATTTGGAGTTTAGTAAGAAGAGAGATCATTAATAGATGTTTTATCTGACAGGAATCCTCGCATTTATCTTCATTCTCGGAGCCGCGGTGGTTTTGCACGAGTTTGGCCATTTTATTGTGGCTAAGTTGTTTAAGATTCGCGTCGAAACATTCTCGTTCGGTTTTGGGCCACGCCTTTTCGGCAAGAAATGGGGACAAACTGATTACCGCGTCTCCGCTATTCCGCTTGGCGGTTATGTAAAGTTGGGAGGGGATGAATCTAATGCGCCCTTGGAGGGTGCCGGCGCCACTGACATCCCTCGCGAGGAGATGTTCAATCTCCGTCCGCGGTGGCAGCGGATACTTGTTGCGCTCGCCGGCCCGGTGATGAACATTTTGACGGCTTTGGCGATTCCCTTTGCAGGCGGTTTGCTGTATGGCGTTCCCGCCAGTCCCGCGCCAGTTGTCTACTATGTTCAGAACCTCGGTGCTGCCGACAAGGCGGGGCTGCAGCCGGGCGACAGAATAATCTCCTTTAATGGGACTGATAATCCAAAATGGGACACCATAAACGGCGACGCCCTGTTGTCGCCTAATCAAGCGTTGCCGATGGTCGTCGATAGAGGCGGTGAGCGACTGGAGTTGACGATTACTCCGACTGCGCGGACCGAGGACGGCGATACGGCCGGCTTTCTGGATTTCATCCCGGACTATGGCGGATTGCCTGTAGTGATCCAGGTCGTGGTGCCGAACTCACCGGCTGAGGAGGCAGGTATTAAGGTTGGTGATCGTGTTGTCTCAGTTAATGGCGAACCGGTCAGAAGTGCTGAACAGGTTAGCCAATACATCCGTGAGCACAAGTCACAGCCGATCGCGCTAGGGCTCGAGCGAAATGGCCAGCAAATGACAGTCACGGCAACGGCCCGCCGTTTGTCAGACGGGTTGGAGCGCCTGGGTATAACTCCTGCGGATGTCTATCCAGTTTATCCTGCAACTCTAAGCTCCGCGACAGCTTATGCATATCGCTCCAATGTTCAGATTCTCCTGCTCACCGGGAAAGCCGTAGGACAGGTCTTTGCTGGTAAACGATCTGCGCGCAATACCCTGTCAGGGCCAATCGGCATCTATCAGGCCGCTTCCAAATCAGTTGAACGACTGGGTTGGGATGGCTTATTTGCCATGCTGGGTTTTCTTAGCTTGAACCTCGGCATCTTTAATCTCCTGCCGATTCCGGTGCTCGATGGAGGGGCCATCTTTCTACTTTTGCTGGAAGGGCTGCTCGCGACTATTGGTCTGACACTTTCAATGACCGTGCGGGAGCGTATTCAACAGGTCGGTTTTGTTGTGGTCATCCTGCTAATGGTCTTTGTAATCACGAATGACATTTTGAAGCAGGCTTCGAACTGGCGCGGATCCGCAAACGACAAACCTGCCGCAACCGAGACAGCTAAATAGAGCTCTCCCAATGCGTAACTCTAGAGGCGTAAAAGTCAAGCATCTTCAGATCGGCGGCGGCGCACCTGTTTTGGTGCAGTCTATGACCAAGACTGATACCGCTGCTGTCGACGAGACGGTCACGCAAATTGAAGAGATGGTACGTGCGGGTTGCGAGATAGTGCGGCTGGCAGTGCCTGACAACGACGCGGCCCTCGCCCTCAAGGAGATCCGCAAGCGTGTGCCTGACGTGCCGCTGGTAGCCGACATCCACTTCCATTACAAACTCGCGCTGTTGGCTCTCGATGCCGGTATCGATAAGCTGCGTCTGAATCCAGGCAATATCGGCAAGCACGAACGGGTGAGAGAGGTTGTCAGGGCTGCCCAGGCGCAAAAGGTTCCCATCCGCATCGGCGTAAATGGTGGTTCTCTCGAGAAAGATCTGCTGGCCCGGTATGGCACCGCAACGCCTGAGGCGATGGTAGAGTCTGCCCTACGGCACATCCGTATTCTCGAGGATCTGGGTTTTAGCGACACGATCATCTCTTTGAAAGCTTCCGACGTACACCGCACAGTGGCTGCATACCGGCTGCTGGCTGAGAAGGTGGATTATCCGTTCCATCTCGGTGTGACCGAAGCAGGCACATCCTTTGGGGGCACCATCAAGTCATCAATCGGACTCGGAATTCTGCTTCATGAAGGCATCGGTGACACAATTCGGGTGTCACTTGCCGCTGAACCGCAGGAGGAGGTACGCGTGGCGTGGGAGATCCTGAAGTCCCTCGGCCTGCGAAGTCGTGGCGTTACCGTGGTTGCCTGTCCGACGTGTGGACGTCTGGACGTCGATAATTTCGTTGAAATCGTGACTGAGATTGAACGGCGACTCGCACACGTTGAAGAGCCGCTACACCTTTCAATTATGGGCTGCGCGGTTAATGGACCAGGTGAGGCACACGATTCGCAACTAGGCGTTACCTTTGGTCGCGGGGTCGGTATGATCTTTAAGAATGGCGTGCCGATGCGCAAAGTGGCAGGCGAGGATATTGTGGCAGCGTTTGTCGCGGAGACGGAAAAACTATTGGCCGAAGGTGTTGCCAAGCCCGAACCGGACACCCAACTGGTCTCTATCGGGCAAAATTGATCAACTCTACGTTTCTGCCATGTTTCACAGGAAAAGTGGCCATCATCTCATTTGGTTCTGGGTGGCACTCGCTCTGGCGATGTCGTTGTTTGTTCTCTTCGCTGTGAAGGTTCAGACTTACGGCATCTGAGTAAGAGGAGTCAGCAGGGCGCAGCCATTCTAAGCAAAAGCGCGTCGGTAGCGGGCTTGCGGTTAATGTTTACAGCGAGTTGCTCACGCAGTTCTTCAATCAGCGAAATCCAGCCCGTGGCGCGCCGGGCGTCAATGCGCTCACTGACCTTCCTTAACTGGTGAACCAGATCCACATTGGTAAGCCTTTCCTCGCCGATGCCCACGGAGAGCATCAGGGCATCACGAATAAGCCCTTCCAGTATGTCGAGCCTGGTTTCGTAATCGGCCTTGTACCTTGCATCGTTCATCTCCTCAGAAAGCCGGAGTAAACGCGCACGATCGTTAGTTAGCGCCAGGGCATTGAGTATCTCGAGAGTTGCCTGACGTTGTTCCTTATAGTCGTCCCAGTCGACGGCCAGGGCGCGGCTCAGACTGCCGGCAGCAATCCTCGCGCGTAACCGAGCTTCGGCAGCGGGCGCCAGTTTGTTGTCGAGCAAATGTTGCTCAAGCTCCTCATTGCTCAGGCTGGAGAATCTTATGGCTTGACAACGAGAACGGATGGTGGGCAGAAGCATGGCGGGCCGTGCGGTTATGAGGACCAGATGAGAAGTTGGCGGAGGCTCTTCCAAAACCTTCAGGAGCGCATTTGCTGCCGGCTCGTTAAGCCGGTCGGCCTCATTGATAAGAAAGACGCGCGCTTTACCTTCAAACGGACGAAAATTTGCCTCACGTTCGATCTGTCGCATCTGATCTACGAGCAGCACTCGTTTTGGCGCGACCACCATGCCTACATCCGTATGATCAGTCCAGACGATCTTTTTCCATTCTTCGGGATCTTCGGATTCTGGATAATGAAAGGTGGAAATGCGTTTACATGTGGGACATTGACCGCAAGCTTCCACGCCTTGCGGTGACCGGCAATTCAAAGCGCGAGCAAGCTCCAGTGCGAACAGCTTTTTGCCGATTCCTTCTTCGCCTGAGAAGAGCATGGCGCCCGGAACGCGGCCCGATTCCAGCATCTGCTTTAGCAGGCGCTTCACCCAATCGTTTCCCGTGAGTTTGACAAACATAAGATCTTCTTAGCCCGGCGGGTTAGGATAGCTTACGTCCGCTGTAAGAGCTTTGAGCACATAACCCCGGCTCTGCAAGAAAGGAACAATGACCTTCTTCACAGCTTTATGGGTCGCATCAACTGATCCGCTACTGTCAATGACGCGGACTCGTTCGGGTTCGTCGGCGGCTATTTGGAGGTACGCGTCGCGAACGCGGCGGTGAAACGCCGCATCCTCGGCGTCCAGGCGGTCTGTTTTATGCCTGCCGTTTCGCCGGCTAGTCCGCTTCATGCATTGTTCAATCGGCAGATCAAAAAGCAATGTCAATTCCGGCTTTAGTCCTCCTGTAGCTAATTCCACCAGTTCGGAAACCAACTGTTGAGGAAAACCGCGGCCGGCGCCTTGATAAGCCATAGTGGCATCGGCATAACGATCAGATAGTACGATCTGCTTGCGTTCAAGGGCCGGCCGCAAGAGGCGCCGCACGTGCTGTGCGCGATCCGCGGCAAAGACCAGGAGCTCAGTCAATGCCTCTACATGTTCCTGAGCGTCGAGTAGTGCCGCTCTGAGCCGCTGTCCCAGAGGTGTACCTCCAGGCTCGCGTGTAACAACGATATCGCAGCCGCCCGCGCGCAAAAAAGCGGAAAGTAAACGTAACTGGGTCGACTTTCCGCTGCCGTCAATGCCTTCGAAAGTGATGAAGGTTCCTGCCACAGACTTTTGTCTCCTTCATTCCGCGCGATTACATGTGGCGCCCACGGAGGAGGCTGGAGTTTTGAGACAGCCCACGGAGTTCGCCAGCCGGCCAAAGACGGCAAATGTCAAACGGAAGCCACCGGCCTCGTTACGGCTGTGCCGCCTGATGTGCCGCGGTGGCTTGCCTCGCGGTAGTTGCCAAGAACGGACTTGGGCTGCGCCCTTCTGCTTGTCTTCGTCTCACGGGCTAGTTGAACCGAAGTACTGCCTTTTCCCCACCGCTGTAACGAATTGGAAGAGCGTCCGCGAAGGAGGGCAGAGCCCAAGCGCTAGAAGCAAACTGATCCGCGAGGCAAGCCACCGCGGCACATCAGGCGGCACAGCCGTAATGAATCCAGCTTGGTGTCCAGATAGTGGTTTCTAAAGAGTGGCCCCCTCCAATCTCGGTTCTGACTTAAAGGATGAAGTTTAAACGAATGTTAGGAATCTCGCGAGGCCGCGGTCTGTGGGACGGATTCGGCAGTTTGTGTTTCGGTGGGCACACGAAGTTCCTCGGTTACCCGTCTAGCTTGCGAGATCGTTGAGATTGCGTGCTTGAAGATCAACTGGTCCTGGGATCCAGATTCGAGTAGTACAGAAAACTTATCGAAGCTTCTGATACGACCCATCAGCTTCGCACCGTTTAGCAGGTAGAGCGTGACAGTCGTCTTTTCGCGCCGGACGGTATTCAGAAATGCATCCTGGATGTTTTGTGGTGCTGGTTTCCCGTCAGACATGCTCTAACCCCTGTCCACCTGGCCGTAGCAGGATTATAACAATCTGAGCAGCTTAACCGGAAATACGTGACGAAGGAGAGGAGACTTTATGCTGTTTTTGTGGAACTTGCGTGTTGAGCGCTTCGAATACTCGCCCTTGTATCGCGGGATCGTCACCAAAACCCGCAAACCACTCGACGTCTGCTTCGCGACGAAGCCAGGTCAACTGCCGTTTCGCATAATGCCGCACATCAAGCTTAGTCTGCTCTATTGCACTGGCCAGATCCCTTCTGGATTGAAGGTACTCGACAACTCTCCTATAGCCGTGCGCACCAAGCGCATTCGACTCCGGCGGTATTCCTTGCCCAAGTAACTGACGGACCTCCTCGACCAGACCACCGGCAAAGTGCGTTTCAGTTCTGGCGTTGATCCGGCGATATAAGGCTAAGCGCGGCGGATTCAGGGCGACTACTCGCATGTGCTCCACACCCGGCGATGGTTCAGGGCGAAATCGATTCTGAACCGACAACCGCTGGCCCGTTTGCAAATAGACCTCAATTGCCCGCTGCACGCGGGGCCAGTCGCGCGGATAGAGCTGGCGGGCCGAGACCGGGTCAAGACGCTTAAGAAGTCCGTAAAGATGCTCCGTACCGCGACGTTGTCGAATCTCATTCAGGCGGCGCCGAAGTTTTGTGTCGGTTTGAGGGCTTGGAAAAAGAGGCTGCCGCAGTGCACGCAGATAAAAGCCGGTGCCGCCGACGAGAATCGGAATTCGTTCCCGACCCTGAATTTCTCGGATTTCCCTCACTGCTTCACGGGCCCACTCGCCGGCCGAATAGTTCACTTCAGGCGATACAAAATCAATTAGGTGATGAGGCACACCGCGACGTTCGGCAAGCGGAACCTTGGCCGTGGCGATCTGTATTTCCCGATAGACCTGGACCGAGTCGCAGTTAATGATTTCGCCGTTTAACTTAAGTGCAAGCTCGATTCCCAGCGCACTCTTACCCGATGCAGTGGGGCCAAGCACTGCTATGACAGTTTGCTGCGGCTTCACGCGCGCAAGAATACCATGCGGAAAAGTATTATTCCCCAGAGCAGAATGAGGAGAAGCAGCGAGCCAATTATTTGATTACGCGAGAAGCGCATCCGGAAACAACAGGGCGGAATGAGGTTTAGATACTAAATATGGCGTCTACAGTTCACGGAGCTGTTCACATAGTATCACCTACTCTACTCGCCTGAAGCTCATAAGGCCAAGCTGACGGGTGCCTACGCCGTTCGGAGCAGCCGAAGTTAACTAGAGCTGGGCCACCGAGTCTCTGCGCTATCACCTGCCCTGCGGTCGGTCTTGAGGTTCATTTAAGTTAGAAAAGTTACGGGCAAGCCAATTGCAACGTACTTGGCTGCCTAATCACAACTTCAGGCTCTTCCCAAAACCCTCTGACGTATGCTATAGACCATCAACCTTCGAAACCGAAATGTCGTCGCGACTAACTACAGCGCGTCTTAATAAAGAGGGGGTCGCAATTCCTCTTGAGGAAGCGTACATTCAACCCGGCGAAACTTTTATACCTCTCACTACTGTGTCTTGTTTTACTAGTTAGTAACTGCTTGCCCACCCCGCCTGCCGAATCAGGTGGAATAAACATCACTGTTTACGCATTCTCAATAATGAAAGAGTCGCTGGAGAAATCAGTCTATCCGGGGTTCTCCGCTAAATGGAAAGCCGAACACGGACAGGAGGTGCGATTTACTTCTTCGTTCGCGGGTTCTGAAACGGTAACCAATCAGATACTTCAGGGTGTTGGGGCCGACATTGCAATTTTGTCGATTGAGCGCGATGTGGATAGGTTGAAGCAGGGGGGCTTTGTGACTGCCGACTGGCAGGCACTGCCTCACCAGGGAATAGTCAATAAAACCCCATTCGTAATTCTCGTACGAAAGGGAAATCCAAAAGGCATTAGAGACTTTCCCGACCTGGCCAAACCGGGCGTGCAGTTGATTCATCCCGATCCGGTAAGTTCCGGCGGCGCCCAATGGTCCGTGCTGGCAATCTATGGTTCTGAACTAGTGAAGTCGGAGAAGCAGACGGGCGAACCAGACCAAGCCCATGCTTTGCAGACGTTGCGAGCGGTCTGGCGCAACGTGATCTCAACCCCCGGGTCGGCGCGCGAAGCGCGCACACAGTTTGAGACCGGCTTCGGCGATGCTTTGGTTACCTACGAGCTTGAAGGTCTCCTTATGAAACAGGCAGGTACAGCTCTGGAGATCGTAATTCCGAGAGCTACTATTTTTAGTGAACACCCAGCCGTTGTAATCGATCGAAGTGTATCGGCCGCAAAACGGCCGGTTGTGGACGCCTTTATGCAATATCTATGGAGTGATGAAGCACAGCGGGGTTTCGTTGAGTATCACTTTCGCTCGATAACCGATGAGAGTCTGAACTCAGCGCATAAAGAATTTGGACAGATCGAGATGCCTTTCACGATCGACTATTTTGGCGGTTGGAGCAAGGCGTACGCCGAGATTATTGAAGGGATCTTCCGTGATCAGGTGCAACGCCGGAAGTGAATCATGAGCAGCATTATCACACCACTGCGGCACGTGCGGGGATTTGACGTAGTGCGGCCGCTGAGCATCTGGACCTTGATACTCATGATGATGCCTCTGGTCCTTTTGCCGCTTGCGTCGGTCTTCATTTTTGGCACCAGCAAAGGCTTGCATAGTTTCTGGGTGGCCCTTAAGGCGCCGGAAGCCATTTTTGCGCTCGAGCTTTCGATGGTCACAAGTTTTTGGGCCACGGCCTTTAACGTTTTGTTCGGCCTATTTGCAGCGTACGTTCTCTCACGCTACAACTTTTGGGGCCGGAATGCGCTGATTGTTACCATCTCATTGCCAACGGCGATTCCTACGGCAGTTGCCGGTTTTGCACTACTTTTGCTGTGGGGGCCCTATGGCACACTTGGTCGTCTCCTGGCGCCGCACGGAATACAGATGATGTTTACCGCCGGCGCTATCGTGCTGGCGAATATCTTTGTCACTTTTCCTCTGGCTTTTGGTGTCATCAAGCCTGTGCTGGATACTATGAGCCGTTCACTCGAGGAGGCCTCTGCCACTATCGGCGCGACGCGGTGGCAAACTTTCTGGCATGTAACGCTGCCTTCATTGAGAGGAGCGATTGTTTCAGGCGCACTCTTGACGTTTGCCCGCGCGGTCGGTGAGTTTGGCTCTACCATTTTGGTTTCTGGAAACTTAGCCGGGCGAACACAAACGGCGCCACTCTATATATTCGCCAAGTTCAATGAAGGACAGATTGAAGCGGCTAACGCCATTGCTATTGTGCTTGCCCTGTTCTCATTCCTCATTTTCAGTGTGCTGTTTTTTGCTCGCGACTGGCTCGACGTAGAGTAAGGGGGACTCTGTTTGGGAGTTAAGGAAGCTAAAATTATCGAACACTCGGCCGGCGCCATTCCAAACGAACACCCGCAGATCGCTGCCAGTGTGCTTGGAATCCGCAAGCACTTTGGCAAGACATCGGTACTGGAAGACATCACTTTCGATGTCGCCGAAGGTGAGACTCTTGTTCTGTTAGGTGCTTCGGGAAGTGGGAAGACGACAATCCTGCGCATCATTGCCGGCCTCGAACACCCTGAGGCGGGGCGCATCATTCTGCATGGCAGAGACGTTACTGAGCTTCCGGCTCGTGAGCGCGGCGTAGGCGTGATTTTTCAGGCCTATGCTCTGTTTCCCAAGATGAACGTCGAGAAGAACATCAGTTACGGTTTAAGGCTTAGACGACGACCCCGGAAGGAAATTCGCGAAGCTGTTAATCGGTTGCTGTCGCTGGTACAGCTCGAGGAGCATCGCAAGAAATATCCATCACAGCTGTCCGGGGGACAACAGCAGCGCGTGGCGATTGCACGCACACTCGCCTATAAGCCGAAAGTGCTGCTCTTTGACGAACCATTTGGGGCGCTCGACACGCAGACTAGAGTGCATCTGCGCCGTGAAATTCGCGCACTCTTGAAGAAGGTAAGAGTTCCAGCCATCTTCATTACGCACGATCAGGAAGAAGCACTCGAACTCGGAGACCGGGTTGCCGTAATCAACGTTGGTCACATTGAACAGATCGGTACTCCTCAGGAAGTTTATAATCGACCGGAAACGGAGTATGTGGCGACGTTCTTAGGAGCAGCTAACTTACTGCCTGGCGTGATACGTCGTGCCGGAGTGGAGTTTGGGACAGCTTTGGTACCGGCCCCAATTGATTGGAGCAGGTTTCGTGAGGGCCAGACTGTTAAGTTGGTGTTCAGGCCAGAGGACGTAAGCTTGAGTAAGTCGGCAATCGCTCCTGGGGGCCCTTGCCAACTTTCAAAAGGAATTGTCGAGGAGGTTAGTTTTGTTGGTGCCTATGAGCGACTGGCCGTTCGGCTGGATCCGGCCGGCTCAAACCATGCCGACAGTTCTGAAACCCCATTTTATTTGACCACTGAAACGCCCGAGAGCCAAACTACTAAACCTGTCGTCGTTACCAGGGCGAAGCCGGAATCCATTGCAGCTCCTCTGACGCCCGGAGATCACGTTGTAGTCAGCCTGAATTCCTTCACCATTCTGCCCGACGTGGGTAAATAACCCTTGATACTGTCCGCCGGCAGATATTCCAGAATGACAAGAACTAAAAGTTTCCGCAGCCTCAGCTCTGGTGGTCTGTTGCTGATAGCAGCGAGCTACTTGCATATTCGTACGCAGCCAAGCGAGGGTCGCAGGGCGTATGAGAACCGGCTCTCTGTGCCGTTTACATTACGAGTGCCTTTGGGGCGCTTCAGCTTGAGCGACCGCAATCTTTTCGAGCATCGCTTGCGTCATCCTGGCGGAGATTCAAACCGTTATCGAAACAAGCTGCAACTGGAACACGCGGCCAAAATGGGATCTCAAACTGAATCTATTTGTGGCGGATGAAGTTTTTTACGATTGGATTTTTGATGCGTGGGTCAGAAACCGCTTCTCAACCGGACTAGGGTACTCGTTCAACAAACACCTCACTGCTGACATTTACTACCTTCGCCAGAATGACGGTCATAGCCTTCCCGGTGATTTGCACGTAATCGGCACTACCTGGAGGCTTCGGTTCTAGGCTCATATATTGACCACTCCTCGTTCTTTGAGTTGATGGATTAACTTTCTTACAAGCCCCACACTATTGTCACTCCATAAGCGCGGGCCCGGGGTTCATATAGTGGCTCTAAGCGGGGAAAGAGGCGGGATCGACTACTCCTCGTTTCTTTATTGAGAGAGTCGAGGGATCGGTCATGGCGTTCATGATAAACATAGCGGCCGATACCATAGCCGAGTGCGCTCCCAACCAGCACGTCAGATAGAAAGTGGTTTCGTCCAGTGAAGCGTGACAAACTCACAACTGTGGCAACCCCATAGGCACCGAGGCGAACAAGCGGTCGATCTTTCCCGTACTCATGAGCTATTACTGCGGCAAATGACCATGCGCTCATTGCATGGCCTGAGGGAAACGATCTGCCCCCTTCGAAGAACTCTCCACGTGAGTCGTCAATGGGAGGGCGCTGGCGCTGTGAAACCAACTTAAGCGCCTGTACGACGATTGCGCTATTAATCAGAGCTTCCGCCGCAACCTTGCCAGTCTCTCTCATTCGGTCATTCTTTCGCGTTCGACCCAGCACATAAAGGGTTGCCGATGCAGCTCCGGTAGCATAGAAGGAACCGAAATGGCTAACACCTTTGCTGATTCGAATCCGACTTAAATTTT
>DATEUF010000387.1:0-6510 GCA_035283325.1 Pyrinomonadaceae bacterium
CCAGACCCAAGATTAGTCCTGCCAGTGAGACTCCTTGTAGACCACGAGGTAATAGGCTGGAAATGTAAGTGCAGTAATGTACTCAGTTGACCAGTACTAATCAGTCCCATGGCTTGACCATAAAATTTACTCAAGCAACAAGCATTTGCGATTTCGGATTTCGGATTTCGGATTTCGGATTTGAAACCCAGTAACCACAACCGATTAGCAAAACGCTTCTTGACGCGTGCTAACTTTGCAGAGGGCTTGCACATCAATACTTGACCTGTGTGCGTCACTATTCGATTTTTGTTTTTTTGACAGTTTCTGATTTCGGATCTGCTCGTCAGAACTGAGGTTTGCGAGAGTTTTAAATCCGCAATCCGCAATCCGCAATTCGAAATCGCATCGCTTTTCCGGTGATTTTGTCGGCAGGGTCACACCCGTTCCCATCCCGAACACGGAAGTTAAGCCTGCTGGAGCCGATGGTACTGCACGGGAAACTGTGTGGGAGAGTAGGAAGTCGCCGGGATTAATAAAGAAAGCCCGGTTGGTGTTAACCAAGCGGGCTTTTGCTTTGTCTTTCAATTTTCTGCCTAACGAGAGCCATCAATGGATCACTCAAGACACCACACGCTTTAGCGTCGTGGAGTGTCAATTCTGCCTAACACCACGAACCTCGAACACACATTAGGACACCACACGCTTTAGCGTCGTGGAGCTTCAATTTTTGCCTAACACCACGAACCTCGAACACCATTAGGACACCACACGCTTTAGCGTCGTGGAACCTTTTGTCTCAAATGTTTCTTGTGTAGGCAGAAGTTGAAACTCCACGACGCCAAGCGAGCGGTGTCTTAATGATGATCTGGACAGCGAGTGTATTAGGCAGAAGTTGACACTCCACGACGCTAAAGCGTGTGGTGTCTTAGTGGTGGCTCGGACAGCGAGTGTATTAGGCACAAGTTGAAGCTCCACGACGCTAAAGCGTGTGGTGTCTTAGTGGAGACTTGGACAGCGAGCGTATTAGGTAGAAGTTAAAACTCCAGGACGTTAAAGCGATTTGGTCTCTGAGTAATCTGCCTAATCTGTGGAATTAATTTGCTGGCCGGCGGCACGTGCCGTTGAAGAGTGCGCCCTCCTCAACAATGAACTCCGGGGCGATGACCTTACCTGTTACGTTCGCCGTTCGGCCCAGAACCAGCTCTTTGCTGGCCTGAATGTTGCCTTCGACCCTGCCGTTTATCTTGGCGACCGCAACATTTATCATTGCCTCGGTGACTTGCGCGCCATTGCTGACGATGAGGGTACCGTCAGCGGACGTGACTTGACCTGAGAAATTACCATCAATGCGGAGCATCGATTTGAAACATACTTCGCCTTTGAACGTCAGGACGTCTCCAACGAAGCCGAGCCAATTGTCCCTATTTGTGTTTGTCCGTTGAACGGCGGGTTCTTCGCGTCTAGCAACTGCTTGCGCACTCACGATTTGTATCCCTTTCTGTAATTCCTGAATTATAGAGATTCAGGTGGGCTTAGCCAGATAAACAGGTCACTATCACCCTCGGGTAAGCGATGAGCCGACACGCTCCCATAGAAACCGCCTGCGAGGTGGTAGTGACTGTTGGGTCGTTGCCAAGCGCCACCCTCCGAACGGGGAGAAAGAGAAGAAGAACGCCTAATTGAAGGCGAACTATAACACCCGCTCGTCCTTTTGATGTTGCGATTACGTTGCGTTCGATGTGTCGGCTTTGTCCGTGTGAAGGTTAGTTGAAGAAAGGTTTAGAATCAACCAAAAAACATCGTCGCTGCCGCAACCGCGCGGATAGTGATGAAGCGACCGGGTCTCAACCCTCGCGACGCTTAAGCCCCGAATGAGACCCGGTCGCTATCGCTCAGTACTGACTTCAATTATTAGCCAGAAGGACAACAGATCACGGGGCAAAAGGAATCGCCACGATTCGGCCATCGAGCTCGGTCACGTAGAGAGTATCTCTCCTCTGGACGAATGCCATGGACGTGGGACGGGTCAAGCAGTTGGCTACTGGGATTGGAGGACCGCCAGGCTCTTCGAAGAACTGCACCAATCCCGGCGAGCCAAAAAATGGTCCCGCAGACGCATGTTGTAACACCAGGTAATCGGTGTCTCCATGCTTCCGGAGGGGAAGTATGTCAATGGCCGTTTTGAGCCCGCTGATGAAGGGACTGTTGTTGCCGGTAAGCAGATCAACCTGCTGCACTGTTGAGGCGCCCGGCGGGAACGGTACGCCCCTGAACAGCGTGACGAGTAGTTGACTGTTATCTTGTGCAATGCCGGTAGGAACGGCCTCGACAAAAGGTCCGCCGGGAAGCATTGGAATCCCGAAGAGCGGATTCGGTACCAGCGGGAAGACGGCGAGTATCGAGAATGCTCGGGCCTCAACATCCACTTGCCAAACCAAGTTTCGTCCTCCGTCTGAGACATAGAGAAACTCACGGTCACAATGGTCCTTGTCGCGATTGCCGTCGTGATCCCTATCGTCGCCGTCATCATGTTTGTTGCGATCGCCGACAAGAGTGAGGTCAAAGGGATTTGAGCCGCGACCATTCGTGGGAAGGTTTGGTAAAGGTTCGGAAACGAAATCCGGGAAGTTTGCGACCAGCCAAATTGTAATTCTGTCACCACCGCCGTTCGACAATCTCACCCGTTCTCCATTCGCAAGCTTCTGCTCGTCCTCGGGAGAGAGCACGAACCCCGCTGTCTTTTTTTCCGAAAAATGGTCCCCAAAACGGATCGCTAAGATCGAACTGAAAATTGATGACGATGCTCCGTCGGGATTTGCAATGGTGGTTCCGGGAGTTGGTCCATTTCTTACAGTGTCGCCAATACCTATCGCGACGTAGAGAGTTTCACCACGCGGGAAGAGTCCCGCCGGGCCGGAGGGTTCCCCGACATCATTAATCGCCGACGGCAACCCGCTTAACAACGTGCGCACAGTGCCATTGCGGTCGACTATTAAGACCCGCCCGTCTCGGTCAGCAGTGCCGGTCTCCGAAACGAACAGATTGCCCCTATTTGATTGCGTGATTCCCAGCGGCCCTTGAAGGCCCGATGTCAACTCCGGGCACTGTGCATGTACTTGTGTTATTCCAACGGTAAGAGCTAAAACAGCTAAGAGAAGACACAATTTGTTCATGTCCAAGATGCAAAGTGCGTGTAATTTCATGTGAGTTGATCCTTTCCGAGAAGAGTTGAAGCCTACTCACCGCACGAGCAGGTGTGAATCGCAAGCAGCATGTGGCAAGTGCTTGCAGAACCCTATTACTACGCGTCGAGGGGAACACGCAGCGGGAAGAAAGTCCTTGAATCAGGTGAGGTGGAATCTACTACCAGAACCACACCGTGCGCAAGCAAACTTCGTCGACTTAGACGTTTACTCAGGGCGCTGATTTTCTTCGTTTGCGAACGGCGGCCCAAAAACCTGCCAGCCCGGTACCAAGCAACAGCATCGTCGCGGGTTCCGGAATCGTGTTAATGGTCCCGGTGAAAGTACCCTGGGAACTTGAGTTGATGAAGTTTGCCGTTCCGGTCAGCGTGAAAGCTCCAGTAGCACCTTCGAATAAGCCGGTTCCACCAGTCACCGTAAAGATCTTCTCAAATGGCGCAAAACCCATTACGGGTGGTAGCTGAATTGTCCCCGCAACGGTTCCGAAGAGGGTGTTGCCGCTCCCGAAATCAAACGTAAAGAGGCCATTGGAGATAATGCCCGTTGGCGGGATGGGTCGGGCACAGTGACTCAACGTTTGAGTGAATGAGCCAAGATTGGAGGTTCCCGTGCCCGGGCCAAAGGTTAGAAGTACATTCGGAGGCGCGCCGCATCGGGCGATGTCGACGGCCGCGGGAAGGTCGTTGCTCGTACTAACAGATCCAGTGAATGTTATGGCATCGGCATACGCTATCGAGGCCGAGCTGATGAAGAGCAGGGCAACTGATAAGGATGCAAAAAGAGTTCTGGTGATGCGCATTTGTATCCCTCCCTTGCTAAAGAGCGCTGAGCCGCACCACAGCACTGAAATTGATGACAATCCTAATGCCTGGCCGGGAAGAGAGAATCTTAAACTTTCTCTATTTTCTTCTCTTGGCGTGTAGTCTTATAATGCCAGCGACCATACTCCTTCCCCTGTCCCAGCCTGAACGCAACTGAATGTCTGAAGTGTGAATTTTGGCTGAGGTTAGCGCCAGATGAGAACTCAGGTAACGAGAAATAGCCGAGTAACAACCGAAAAATAGGCGAGATTTGCTAAAGACGGTTAATAGGTCTGAATCTGCTCGTGAACAGGCTCCCGCAACGCCGGGCGAGAATATTCCTCTGTTTGCCGATTTCGTGCTTGATCTGGCTCGTGGCTGCCTGCATAGAGGCGGAGAGCGGGTACATCTGCGGCCGCAATCGTATGAAGTACTGAAGATCCTGGTCGAAAACAAGGGACGCCTGATCAGTAAAGACAGGTTGATCGAGGAAGTGTGGCAGGGCCGTGCGGTAACAGACGATGCTCTGGTGCAGTGTCTCATGGAAGTGAGGCACGCTCTTGGCCCCGAGGGCAAACTCTACGTGCGCAACGTTCGCGGGCGCGGGTACATTTTCGACCTCGACGTGGTTGCAAACGGAAAAACCCTTTCGACCAAATCGGAAGAGAGTTGTGGGGTTACTTACAGTGATGATGGCGACAGAGCGTCTCGGGCAAACCGTGAGAGTAACCCACCCAAGGCCGTTGTCGATGATTTTGCAGAGTTCGAAGAGCATCCAGTCGTTGTTAGCTTGGGAGATACCGTAACGGTTAACAAGGGTCCGGCTGTGGATGCCCGAAGGGCGATCAGCGCCACTGAGAAGTACAAACCGGTGGCAATGGTATCGTTGGCGGTAGTTGTTGGCATCGTACTGGGTATCTTCATTTACTCCAGCCGTTCAGCTAATCCTTCGGCTCCGATCACTTCGATAGTTGTCTTACCTTTCGCTAATGCGAGTGGTGATCAGAACCTCGAATACGTTTCTGATGGATTGAGCGAAAGCTTAATCGATCGTCTTTCCCAACTGCCGGGCATGAAGGTAATCGCGCGCAGTTCGTCATTCAAGTACAAGGGCAGAGAGGCTGACCCGCAGGAAGTGGGACGCGCGCTGGGTGTGCAGGCGCTGGTAACAGGGAGAGTTGTGCAACGTGGGGAAGATCTGGACGTGAGGGCCGAGTTGATTGATGCGTCTGGAGGCACACAGCTTTGGGGCGAGCGTTACAGGCGCAGGGCAGGTGACATCCAGATGGTCCAGGAAGAGATTGCCCGCACGATCTCAGCGCGGCTGCAATTGCGACTGAGCGGGGCGCAGCAGCAACAGTTAACCAAGCATTTTACAGAGAACTCGCAGGCCTATCAGTTCTATTTGAATGGATTGTTTCTCTTGCGGCAGGGCGGTGTTGATAATGTAAGGAAAGCTCTCGATTACTACAACCAGGCGGTCGTCCTTGATCCGAATTTTGCACTTGCCTGGGTTGGAGTGGCTGATGCCAACAGTCTCTTTGCCGGAAACAGCTGGCGCGATCCCAAAGAGGCAAATGCCAAATCGAAAGCCGCGGCAGAAACAGCACTCGCCTTAGATGAAGCGGTTGCCGAAGCACACGTAGCTCTCGGACGAATCAAGATGGGAGAGTGGGACTGGGCGGGAGCGGAACGTGAATACAAGCGGGCCATTGAGTTGAACCCCAACCTCGTTGAAGCTCATCGCTGGTATGCATCTTATTTGTCAAAAATGGAACGACACACAGAGGCTCTGGCTGAGATAAAACGTGCTCAGGAGCTGGATCCACTGAGCGTTCCTTTGATACGCGCTGAAGGTTTTGTTTTGAACCTTGCTCGTCGTTACCCGGAAGCACTTGAGAAATACCAGCAAGCGAACAGAATTGAGGAGAGCGCGAGCCCGGGACCACATTACGGCCTCGGATTCATCTACGAGGGGAATCAAATGTACCAGCAAGCGATTGATGAGCATCGGAAAGCGATCGCTATTGAGGGAGAAACTACCAGCGGTCAATGTTATGTCGGTTATGCCCTGGCGTCGGCTGGCAGAAGACGAGAGGCCATGGATATCGTTAAGAGTCTAAAGAGTACCAAGGAGTATGTCTCGCCTACGGAATTTGCCGGGCTTTATGCCTTGCTCGGAGATCATGAGCAGGCTTTTGCCTTACTGGAAAAGGCGTACGCTGAGCGCGACCTTCAGCTCCAGCATCTCAAGATCGATTCACATCTTGATCCCCTGCGCTCCGATCCGCGCTTCCAAGACCTCGTCCGCCGCGTTGGCCTCCGTCAGTAGTCGGCAGGCGGCAGGCGGCAGGAGGCAGGAGCAGGAGGCAGGAGCAGGAGGCAGGAGCAGGAGGCAGGAGCAGGAGGCAGGAGCAGGAGGCAGGAGCAGGAGGCAGAATGTTGAAATCACCATTCAACCACAAAATCAAAGCTCTAGTCGGAAAGTCTCTGGGTTAGGAAGGGCTGCTTGCGCCCGCTGGTTT
>DATEUF010000388.1:0-23700 GCA_035283325.1 Pyrinomonadaceae bacterium
CAAATAAGCGGGGAGGAAGCGATGAGAAACAACGTTTGGATTCTATGCGCTGTAATGGTTGGCGCGATGTCTCTGCTGCTGGTCGGCGGATGCAATCGCTCAGACGCAACTCACAAGCACCGGATCGTGATAGTGACAAAAGCGCTCGACAGCGAGTTTTGGCAAACGCTGAAGCGGGGCGCGGAGGAGGCGGCGCAGCAGCATCCGGACGTGGAGTTATCGGTGCTAGCTCCGGAACGCGAGATCAACATCGACCAGCAGGTTTCGATTCTTGAAGATCAGATTCTAAAAAAAGTTTCGGCCCTTGCGGTTGTTCCAGGTGGTGTAGCCGAAGTCAACCCGGTACTCGAGAAGGCCAAAGCTGCGGGCATTCCAGTACTGATCGTGGACAACGACACGCCGTGGCCCGGTAAGCTGAGCTACATCGGAACTGATAACCGAGTGGGCGGAAAGCTCGCGGGGGATTACATTGCGAAAGCTCTTGGAGGCCGCGGCAAGGTAGCCATCGTCCGCGGGATTCTTGGAGTATCGTCACACGAAGACCGGGTCGCGGGCTTTCAAGAAGCTATCGCGCAGGCGCCGGGAATTCAGATTGTCACTATACAACCGGCCAATAGCGAACGCGCGTTAGCACTCACCGTCATGGAAAACATTCTTACTTCAAATCCGGATTTGAACGCCGTATTTGCTACGAGTGATCAAATGGTGCTTGGCGCAATGGAGGGAGTTGCAGCGCAGCATTTGACTGGAAAGCTTCTTGTGGTCGGGTTCGACGCGGGTA
Organism: Pyrinomonadaceae bacterium; assembly: GCA_035283325.1. GTDB lineage: Bacteria > Acidobacteriota > Blastocatellia > Pyrinomonadales > Pyrinomonadaceae > PSRF01. Next base: position 782 of record DATEUF010000388.1, read on the forward strand.
AGGAAGCCGTTCGGGCAGTGAAGTCGGGTGCGATTAACGCTGTCGTTGCTCAGTATCCGGCGAACATGGGCAAGCAGGCCGTCGAGGCCGCAATCAAGGCAATTCACGGCGAGCCGATCGCCAAGGTAATAGACACGGGCACTGCGCTTGTCACAAAAGAAAATGCCGACGAGTTTCTGAAGTAGTAATGCGAGGAAATAGATCAGGGTTGTCAGTAAACAGTGCGTCAACTCCTAAGCTGTACAAGTAATAGCTCATCTCTTCCCTCACGGTTTTGAAGCGTCCGGTGTTGCTTGAACGGAACGTATAGGGAGTGACGCTTAGACCGAGCGCATGAGCTTCCATAACAAGACTCCTATCGACGAGAGCTTTAGCCGGACCAATGCCGCTTGCGAACTGTTTCGACTCAGCGAGTCCCTTCGCCGTCAGCCAACGCGTGCGGGATTCATCGCCGACTAACAGTACCAACGCGAGCTCCGTTTTGAGCCTCCCGGATAATTTTCTCAAACTCTCCGGGCTGAAGGATTGAATGATAACAGGCGTGTGCCGCGCAGCACTCCGCTTATCAAGGCCATTTTTCTTGAGCACTTCGAGCACTAAACGCTCCATGTCAAAGCCGCGTTGACCGTAAACCTCAGGAGCTTTAGTTTCAGGATAGAGTCCGGCCCTGCTCCTAACAAGATCAATGGCTTCCTGAAACGTCGGGACTCTCGCATGCCTGAATCTCACATTGAACCAGGAGCCGGCGTCGAGTTGCTTGATTTCGCTTAGAGAGAAATCGGAGACATACCAACGTCGCGCCGGCGTTCCGCCAACGAGCTCTTCGCGATAACGTGTGGGGAAAAACTCTTTGACGTTTGTGGTGCGTTCGAGCGTCAGATCGTGGAGGCAGACAAGCACGCCGTCGCTGGTGATTTGTAGATCCTGCTCTACAAAATCGGCGCCCTGTTCAACCGCGAGTTGATAAGATTCAAGCGTGTGCTCAGGCGCGTAAGCGGATGCGCCGCGATGTGCGACCAGAATCTTCGGCGAGGCGTGTGAAAGTGTCGACTTCTTTTCGCGTTGCGCGCGTCCGAACGGAATGGTTTTCGTGGCGATGAGTCCGACACTTGCGGCGAAAAGTTTTAAGAAGCCTCTACGAGCGAGTCTCATTCGCTCTCCTTGAGTACGATGAAGAATACCCCAAACTTCAGTTTGGGGAAGTTTAGTTTCAGCCTAAGAACGCTGAGACGCGCATTCATCAGAATACCCCAAACTTCAGTTTGGGGAAGTTTAGTTTCAGCCTAAAAAGTGGCGAAGCGGATGCGAGCGTTGGTGGAAAGCAACTCGCTGAACGAGGACATGGCTCAGAAGTGTGGCCCTTCTCCCTTTCCACAGCTCATGAGAAAACCGCGCCTCGCTGGTGTGGGTTGAAATCAAACCTCCCCAAACTGAAGTTTGGGATATTGTGACAAAAGCTGCGCCCGCTTCTTTAGGCTGAAATTAAACTTCCCCAAACTGAAGTTTGGGGTATTCAGCTTTTTTCACCTGGCTGAAGCTGGGTGAGACTGAGATGGCTTTGGGTCACTTTGGATTCTCAACATCAATCCAATTCAATGTGCGCTCGATAGCCTTGTGCCAGCCGACATGACCCGCCTCTCTCTGGTCCGCGCTCCAGCGAGGTTCCCATTGCCTGTCCGCTTGCCAGTTGCGTCGCATCTCCTCTATGTCGCTCCAGAATCCAACCGCCAGCCCGGCGGCATAAGCCGCTCCGAGTGCGGTGGTTTCCGCAACGACGGGCCGTACAACAGGCACACCCAGAATGTCTGCCTGTAGTTGCATCAACGTGTCGTTAACCGTTGCGCCACCATCTACCTTCAAGATCTCTAACTTGACGCCGGAATCTTTCACCATCGCGTCGAGCACGTCGCGAGTTTGGTAACAAATAGCTTCGAGTGTCGCACGAGCGAGATGTCCCTTGTCGTTGAAGCGCGAGAGTCCGACGATGCAGCCGCGCGCATCGGAACGCCAGTAGGGTGCGTAGAGCCCTGAGAAGGCCGGCACAAAATACACACCGCCATTATCCGTAACCGACTTGGCAAGACCTTCTATTTCCTGGGCTTGTTTGATAATCCCGAGTTGGTCCCGCAGCCACTGTACGGCGGAACCTGTCACCGCTACAGACCCTTCGAGCGCGTAGCTGGGACGCCCCTTACTAAATTGGTAGCAAACCGTAGTAAGCAATCCGGCATGCGAGGGCACAATGTTCGTGCCCGTGTTGAGAAGCATGAAGTTGCCGGTGCCGTAAGTATTCTTCGCTTCGCCGGGCGCGAAGCAGACCTGCCCAACCGTTGCTGCTTGCTGATCGCCCAGGTCTGCACATAAAGGAACTTCGCCCTTTACGGGACCGGTACGCAGCGTCATGCCATAAAGGTTTGAATCTGAAGAAGGACGAACAGTGGGCAGCATGGAGCGCGGAATGTTGAAGATATCGAGCAGTTCATCATCCCAATCAAGAGTTTCGAGATTGAAGAGCATCGTGCGGCTGGCATTTGTTACATCAGTAATGTGTGCTCCGCCCTTCTTGCCGCCCGTCAGATTCCAGATTACCCAGGTGTCTATGTTGCCGAAGATCGCCTCGCTTCGCTCAGCAGCAGAGCGTGCCCCCTCGACGTTCTCCAGTATCCATTGAATCTTGCCGCCGGAAAAATAGGTCGCTGGCGGCAATCCCGCTTTCCTTCGAATGGTTTCGCCTGAGCCAACTTGTTCCAGTTTGCGCATGATGCGGTCAGTACGCGTGTCCTGCCAGACGATGGCGTTGTAGAGTGGTTCACCAGTTTTGGGATTCCAGACGACAGTGGTTTCGCGTTGGTTGGTGATACCGATGGCGGCGAGGTCTTGCGCCGTGAGGTTGGCTTTGGAAAGGGCGCCTTCAATTGTCTCGCTGGTGCGCTGGTAAATCTCCACCGGGTCGTGTTCGACCCAGCCAGCCTGCGGCAAAATCTGCGCGTGTTCCAGTTGATGACGGGCTACTTCGCGCCCGGCGTGATCAAAAACCATGAAGCGCGTGCTCGTGGTGCCCTGGTCCACTGCGCCGACGAATCGAGTCATGAATGGCTGCCTCCTAATCAGAATCCAATAATCGTGAAAAGACCCGCTCCGATAACGCCGCCGATTAGAGGCGCGCTGACCGGAATCCACGCGTAACCCCAGTCGCATTTTCCCTTGCCGGCAATCGGCAGCACAGCGTGAGCCAGACGCGGCCCCAAATCGCGGGCCGGATTAATCGCGTAGCCGGTTGGTCCGCCCATGGAAAGACCGATTCCCCAGACGAGAAAGCCGACCAGAATTGGTTGTATGCCCTGACTGAAGACAAGCGAGAGATCGATGCCCGTGGGCGTTGTCAATTTCTGTGCGTTAGCGGCAATCGCCAGAATACCGAAGAGCAGAATCGCCGTGCCCATTACTTCGGCGATGAAGTTTGAAACAGGGCGTCGAATTGCCGGCGCGGTACAAAACACAGCCAGCTTGAGTTCCTCGTTCTCCGTCTCCGCAAAATGCGGCAGGTATAGCATCCAGACGATCACCGCGCCGAGAAACGCCCCGACCAGTTGAGCGAGTATGTAGCCGGGAACTTGTCCCCAGGGGAATGAGCCAACCGCAGCGAGCGAGATTGTGACCGCTGGATTAAGGTGCGCGCCGCTGATACGCCCGACGCTAAAAATGGCAATGATGACTGCCAAGCCCCAGGCTGTGGTGATCACCATCCAACCGCCGTGTTGTCCTTTTGATTTGTTCAGCAACACGTTGGCGACGACCCCATCACCGAGAATCAACATAATCATCGTGCCTATGACTTCCGCCAGATAGATTTTCATTTCAGCAAACCTCACAAATTGACACTTCGTTTCCGCCTTGCTATTAACGCTCGTGTCTAGTTTAGCGTGATTTGGTGTGATTTAGTGGATCGTATTCCGCACACAAGAGAGATCCACGAAAGCACACGAAACGGCACGAACAAGAGTCTCTGTAAAGTCATAGCATGACCCGCACGTCCAAACTTGCGAACCTCGAGGGTGAGCCCGCCGATGTCTTGATTATCGGCGGCGGTATCATCGGCGCAGGCATCGCTCGTGATGCAGCTCTTCGCGGCCTCCGCGTCGCTCTATTCGAAAAACGCGATTTCGGCAGCGGCACTACTGCCGGATCGACGCGCCTCATTCATGGTGGCCTGCGATACCTGCAGATGCTTGATTTCGGGCTGGTGCGTATGGACCTGCGCGAGCGCGAAACGCTTTTGCGCATTGCGCCGCACCTTGTGAAGCCGCTCGAGTTCATCATGCCGTTCTACGGCAGCAGTTTGTTGTACCGCTGGAGAATGAAGATGGGCATGACGCTTTACGACTTGCTGAGCTATGACAAGAGCCTGCCACGTTATCGTTTTCTCAGTGCCGGGGAACTTAAAAAGAGCGAACCGAACCTGCGCCAGCAAGGCTTACAGGGAGCGGCAGCTTATTTCGACGCGCAAGCCAATTCGCCTGAGCGATTGTGTCTTGAAAACATCATTGATGCCTCAGAACACGGCGCGCAGACGTTCAACTATACCGAAGTCGCCGGAGCCTTGCGCACGGCCGAGCGGATTGACGGCGTCCGGGTCCACGATCTATTGAGCGAAGGCCGGAGAGAAGTCTGCGTCAAAAGCCGGGTTGTTATCAACGCTTCGGGGGCATGGTTTGACCGTGTGGCACGTAATCTAACCAATCCCTCAAGTGCGGCGACCTCGCCCAGGGATCAAATCCGCACGACGAAGGGCGTGCACATCACTTGCCCACCGGTTACCAACCGTGCCGTCGTGGTCTTCTCTTCCGTTGACGGCCGCTTGATGTTCGTTATTCCCTGGCTAAATTATAGCTGGATCGGGACAACCGATACTGATTTCACGTGCGATCCGGCGACGGCTCATGCAACTTCAGAAGACGTTGACTACATGCTCCGCTCCGTGGCGGAGTATTTCCCGTCGCTCGATACGACGCGCATCTATTTCAGTAATGCTGGCGTGCGCGCCCTGGTCAAAGAAGAAGGCTCAGAATCATCCGTTTCCCGTAAGCATCGCGTCACGGACGGCGCGGGTTCGGGCGCGGAAAATCTGATTTCTGTGCTTGGCGGAAAAATCACTGGTTATCGCGCCATCGCAGAAGAGGTGGTTGACATAGTTTGCGCGAAACTAAATGTCGACGCGCATTGTTTGACGGCTCGCAACCCACTTCCCGGTGCGCGCAACGAACTGATGCCCGGTGATGTTTCTTCTGCCGGACTAAAGGATGAGACTATTGCACACCTCTTTGGTCTGTACGGCAACCGCGCACGCGATGTCATCCAGCTCGCTACTTCAGACGAGCGTTTACGCGAACCACTTTCCACATGTGCGCCTGACGTTGCGGCGCAAGTCGTGTTTGCGGCCCGCAATGAGCAATGTTCGAGGCTGGTTGATTTTCTGTTACGCCGCACGTTGCTCGGATTCAGCCAGGATCAGGGATTGAGCGCAGCAGCAGCTGCCGCTTCGTTGCTAGCGCAGGAGCTTGCGTGGACGCCTGCGCGCACGGCCGCGGAGATCAGTCTGTATGAGGAGTACATCTCCACAACACAAGCCTTCCGCAACAACGCAACCAGTCTAGAGTCTGGAGTCTAGAGTCTAGAGTCTAGAGTCCGAAAAACTACGGACTGGAATTACGATGTGAAAACACAGATTGATTTGCGACTCAAACTGGAACCCCCGGTTCTCGACTCCAGACTCCAGACTCTAGACTCCAGACTCCAGACTCTAGACTCTTCGTCTCACTCCCCATTTCCTGTTTGGCTGCGCGCCCATGACAAATACGAGCGTTGAGCCATTGACAATATCGGCGTGACTAATAAATGGCTCCTTTAATGGTTTTCCGTTCAGTGTCGCAGACTGAATATATTTGTTCTTCAGAGACGCATTCTTCGCGATGACCGTAAATGTCCCTTTCTTATAAGGCTTATCTAACGTAATCGAGGCCTTTGCAAATAGAGGGCTACCTGTGGCGTAGACTGGACTGCCCGGCGTTACTGGATAGAACCCCATTGCACTGAAGATATACCAGGCAGACATTTGTCCACAGTCGTCGTTGCCACTTAAGCCATCGGGTGCGTTCTGATAGTTCAAGGTCATCGCCTCCCTGACTCGCTCCTGAGTCTTCCAGGGCTGACCGCAATAGTCATATAAATAGGTATAGTGGTGGCCCGGTTCATTACCGTGTCTATAGTGGCCTCCCGCGAAGTTCTCATCCAGTTTGGCCGCGAATTGCTGCTTACCTCCCATTAAGGTGATCATGCTGGGAACGTCTTGCATGACACAGAACAAATAGGTCCAGGGACTTCCCTCCGTAAATCCTGGCTTCCTCTCTTCGCGTGACGACCAACTCTCCTCGTCCCAGGTCCCATCGGCCTTTTTCGGTCTCATGAAGCCCTGCACGGGGTCGTAAAGATTTTTATAGTTCTGACTTCTTTTCATAAGCAGTTCATAGTCGTCCATCTTGCCCATGGCTTTGGCGAGTTGTGCGACGCAGAAATCGTCGTAGGCAAACTCCAACGTGCGCGAGACTGACTCATCCGTTTTATCTATAGGAACGTAACCAAGAGACTTGTACCAGGTTAAGCCTCCTCTGGCTTCGTATGCGGTCCAGGGCGCGCGGTCAGCCCACCTGTTGGTCGCATCTCCGTCCGGCGGAGTCATCGCGTCTTTGAGTGTTGCAGCGTAGGCCTTGTTGAGATCGAAACCTCTGATTCCCTTGACATACGCATCAGCTATGACACTGTCAGCATGTGTCCCGATCATGATGTTGCTATAGGTGGGATTGGGCCACTTCGGCATCCAGCCGCCTTCATCGTACATCTGCAAAAGAGAGGTAATCATGTCGGGCACCCTGCCGGGCTGGATCAGCAAAAGTAATGGATGCTCCGCCCTAAAGGTATCCCAGAGCGAGTAGTCGTTGTAAGAAACCCCATTGTGAACACGGTCGTCGAAGGCGCTGTAATACCGTCCATACTCTGAGAAGACTCTTGGAAACAACAGAGCATGGTACATCGCAGTGTAAAAGTTAACTCTGTCATCTTTAGAGCCACCCCATATCCTTATTTTATTTAGTGCCTCATTCCAAACACGCCGCCCTTCAGTTTTGACGCCGTCGAAATCCCAGTCAGGAATCTCTCTTTTCAAGTTATCTCTGGCTTGCTCAATGCTGATGAACGAGGTGCCAATCTTAACCTTGACCTCTTCCCCGTATATCGTAGGAAAAGTTGCGTAACCGCCCATGCGATGACCGGTTTGTTGCTCCCTGGCGGAATGAATACTGTCATCCTCCCACGTTCCAAAAGAGGAAAAGGGCTTGCTGAACTGAATTACAAAATAGCCCTTGAAGTTGGGCAGTGGTGGGCCCAACTCGGCAGACATCCGGTCCGGGTTGTAGCCAATGATCTCCTGATCCTTAGGATTGATCTGCACAAACCCCTTGAATTGCTGCGAACGACTGGCAGTGACAACGACATTAGAAGTTTGTGAGGCGGGGAACGTTAGCCTCATGAATCCCGCGCGGGTTGTTGCAGTTAGCTCAATTTTGAGCTGCCTGCCTGCGTCATTCAGCTTCACGGAATAGTAGTTGGGGGCGGATACCTCATCCTGGTGCCGGTAAGGTAATTTCCGCGAGGTCTTCAGTTCTCCGGTTGAGGGCATCAAACTGACGTAACCATAGTCACCCATCCAGATCGCTGGCTGATGAGTGCCGAGGAAACCCTCTATAGTCGTGTCTTTATAGTTGTATGGACAAACACTTATCTTGTTCTCCCTGGTCATGGGCGTCCAATGTGTCATGCCGAAGGGTGTAGCAACACCCGGTATCATCCCGCCGTAGTCGTTTTCCGTCGGACCCGTAGTGCCAATCATTGGATTGACATCATCAATCGGCTCTTGTGCTACGAAGAGTGACACGCTGAGATCAGAAGTGAAACAGATAATGAGTAGAGTTGCTATGACGGACGTCAGTTTAGACTGAGCGGCAAGCCACATAACCATATTCACCTGCTGAACAAGATAGAAGTGATTGGCTGCCATTAAACCGCTCCATGTAACTTTTGTCGAGTAAGAAGGAGCGAATGACTTGGGCCATGCTCTCGGAGCGAGTAGAATGAAGCGCGGATCCGGCCGAGTACAGTATGATCTCCATGATCTCCAGCCATCGTAAATGGTCGAGTTGGCCTATGGCCGTAGCTTTGACCTTGGTGCCGCATCTTGTCTTTTCGCCTTTCCGCGCAACCAATAACCTGGTTGTTGCGCAGACAATGCCGGATACTCGGCAGTTCTATAGCCGGCTTGCCTACTTTCATGCACCAATCAACTTTCAAGACACGGAGGTGCGAGGGGAATCGCAGGACGAGGGGAATCGGTCAAGTGTGAACCAGCCCATCCAACGCCGGGGCGATTACATGAACCGCTTTGATTTTGATGGCGATAGGAACGGGTTGAACAATTGGGCCAACTTCGCCGCGCGCCCGCCGGATGCTTATCGGAAAGACGAACGAGCGCGGGCTTATATGTACTACAGTGTGGTCGAGACAGCCACTCACTACTTCATCGTCTACTGTTCCTACCACGCGCAGGACCGCGAGCCGCGCTGCAGCGATGGCGAGTGTCACGAGAATGACCTTGAAGGCGGACTCCACATGGTCAAGAAAGGGCCAGAAAACGGTGGCATGGGTACGCTCTGGCTGATGATGTATCTGGCGCACGATGATTGGTTCACTTACCTGACGCCTGCTGGGCGGGCCGCCGGCATCCGGCTTGGTGGCAAGCCGCCGCACGAAACAGCAGAGAAAGCGCAACATTCTAACTCTGGTTTCATCTACGATGTGGTTTGGGCCGGCATTACACCCGCTGAAAAATTACTCATACCGCGCGACCCGCATGTGCCCGCCGATCCCGATGCGCCGGCCGGCACCGTCTTTAGGCCCACAACCTGGCAGGAACCGTGGGGCCATGGCATGTACGGTTGGCCGGGTCGAGACGCTAAGTCTCCGTATGATCGGTATCGCAAGCCGGAATACCCCTGGACCAATGGATTTATAAATGGTGATGGCGTGATCTACTATCCAAGCACAAAGGCGGGCATTCCGGATTATCACCAGCTAGTCGACACGGTGCCTTACGCGCTGATTGACATATTCGAATCAGACGGACTCTGGGACCGGCGCGAGCATATTGATTGGAACATGGACGGCTGCGGCGGAGGAGCAAAAGGAACGTTAAATTGCACGTGGGGATATTTTGGTGGTTTTCGTGGTGACCGGTGGGGCGTGGATAAGGCCAATGCGCCGTGGCGCTGGGATCATCTTGAGGATAATCTGCCGCCGGGGATGCAATCGTTTGATCCACTTCGTTTGATCGAAGAGTACAACAACCTTGATGCTGTTTCTGCAAATCAGTTAAGCCGCGCGTACACGCAAAATCGTTATCTTGGCATTCCCAGCGCGACGCGACCCGACCGCCCGCCGCCGATAGCCGATGCCGGAGCTCGGATGCTTGTTGTGAAGCCTGGGGAAACCTTTGTCTTAGATGGCAGCCGCTCGCGTACGGGGGATTTGAATGGTCGAGGCCATCTGCTTTACCGGTGGGAATCGGCAAACGAGGGTTGGGAACAACAAGGTTGGGATCAACCCCGGCTAAGAAAAATGCTGACTCGCGAAGGTTCCTATCGAGTAAAGCTCACTGTGAACGATGGAGACCACGCAGCCAGCGATGAAATGAACATAGTGGTCAGTTCGCGCAAGTTGTTCTTTGATGATTTTCAAAGCGCCTCTTCGCAGCCACAATGGCGCTTCCTGGGCCAGACCTGGCAGCAGAAGGATGGGCAGCTGATTTTAAAGCGGCCAGGCGGCGGGTTGAACGCGGCGTTGATGACGGATCAAGATTATCCTGGCACGATGATAGTCGAGACGCTGATGCGGTTGGACCTATTATATCCGGAGGCTAGTGCGCCCTTTGGTGTTGGTGTTGCCTACCCGTCCGCTCCGGGAGGCCAAACAGAATTGCTCTTTGGCTTCGTTGGTACACGGCGAATCGACACGATGCGCGATCCTAAGCGCAATCATCTGACCGAGCTCGCCTTCTACGAGGTGAATGCTCAGAAACGCACGCGATTAGGCACGGAGATACTACGCTATCACGACGCTTCCGGCGGGCGGTATCAGCTGGGCAGCTGGTATCACGTCAAGCTGTTAGTGGACGGCGGGCATAGCCTGAAAGCAAAAGTATGGCCGCTTGACACAGCAGAGCCGGATTGGATGTATAGCTTGATGTTGGAACAATCCCAGCTCGGTCCAGCAGTGCCGCTGATGGCAGCGAGCACAGGCACAAATGGCGAAGCGGCGTTCGATTATTTTCTGGTGTCCGTTCAATAAGCTGTTCGTACGAGAAACTAATCATACTTGCGGGCAAGACCGTTGGATAATGGCCTCAAAATTCGTGCTCGCCGGCAGGGTCCCGAAGGCTAGACCAGTGGAGTCAGTTAGACGTGAGGCGCAAAAAGCATCAGCTATCTCAGTGGGTGCGTGTTGGACCAGAAGTGAACCTTGTAATCCGAGCGCGAGAAGTTCAGTTAGTCGACGTGCTCGGATTTCAAGCTGACTAAGGTCTGAAAATTCACTTTCAAGCCTGGTTGTGAAATTGTCAAAGTGGTGGTTCCCACCGCAGCCGGCGCGAATCTCCTGCAGGGTCACCTCCAGAGTGCTGGCGTCTCGCTGCACGGCGCGGAGTAGATCCAGGCACTGCACGTTACCTGACCCTTCCCAGATGGAGTTAACTGGTGCATCGCGATACAGACGCGGTAGGGGCGACTCTTCGATGTAACCGGTGCCGCCCAAACACTCAAGCGCTTCGGCAACTACCGGTACGGCGCGTTTGGTGATCCAGTACTTTCCGGCGGCGGTAGCAAGGCGGGTGAACTTGCGTTGAGCCTCGTTCTGTGGCGACTCGTCGAACCCTCGCGCCAAGCGCAACGCTAGAGCGGTTGCTGCTTCAACTTCCAGGCACAGATCAGCCAGCACGTTGCGCATCAGCGGTTGATCCAACAACCTCTTGCCAAAGGCATAGCGGAACATTGCGTGGTGCGTTGCCTCTGCCACGGCGCGGCGCATGGTTGCCGCCGAGCCAAAGGCACAGTCCAGCCGCGTATGCCGAACCATCTCGATTATCGCGGGCACGCCGCGCCCCTCTTCACCAAGAAGGCGAGCCCATGCACTATGAAACTCGACTTCGCTCGAGGCGTTAGAACGATTGCCAAGTTTGTTTTTCAGCCGTTGCAGGAGGAAACCATTGCGCGTGCCGTCTGGTCTCCAACGTGGTAGCAAGAAGCAGGAGAGCCCTTTGTCAGTTCTGGCTAGAGTAAGGAACGCATCGCACATCGGAGCTGAGCAAAACCACTTGTGACCCGTCAGTTCGTATTCTCTGCCCTCACCCGTCTTACCCAACGGGACCGCACGAGTCGTATTACTCTGGACGTCCGAGCCACCTTGTCGTTCAGTCAGCGCCATCCCGAATAAGACGCCGCTCTTCGCCTGTGCCGGGACTGACCGCGGATCGTACTCGTTAGAGAGGACGAGCGGCAGCCACTCGGCCGCCAATTCGGGCTGCAATCTGAGCGAGGGTACAACGGCAAACGTCATCGTAAGCGGGCAACTCGATCCCTCGTCCACCTGGTGCCGCAGCATGTTCAATGCGGCGCGTACAACATGAGCGCCAGGGCGTGCATTGGTCCAGGGTAGGGAATGATGTCCACCGGCAATACCGATGCGCATTAACTCATGCCACGCCGGATGAAACTCAACTTCGTCAATTCGGTGTCCAAAGCGGTCGTGCGTGTGCAAGACGGGCAGGTAGCGATTCGCGAGTTCGCCCAAGCGAAGTGTTGCAGCTTGGCCCATTAGGGCGCCGAACGCGCTCGACTGGCTTTCACCCCAAGCGCCGCCCTCACGCCGCAACGATTCCTGCAACTGCGCATCGTGGGCGAACAGGTTGTAGTCTTCCAGTGGTGGCGGTTGATTAGAAACCTCGTCGGGCGTTCGATTTGAGTTAGGGAACGAGGGTTCAGGCATCAGGGTCTTATGCGATCAAATTTCTCAAAAGCAAACCACCTGCAAGATGATAGTCTCACAGGTGGTTCTGTGGTTTACGCCGGGAACACACTTATGCATGCTTCTCCGCGGCCATTGCCCGACGCGCTCTCTTGCTTGTTGATTCTGCGTAGCTCGTGCTACGGGGCGATACGAGTCATCTGCAGGGCAACGAGCTGCCAATTCCCGCTGCGCTTCACCCACACTTGTGTTGTGCGGTACTGCCCGCTGGCATCTTGCCCACTATACTGTGCCTTCAATGTTGCGAGGCTAGTCACTACTCCGGTGTCCCCGTAGACGCGGATCTTTTGGTCACTAGCTTCGATGGAGTCGAACTTGTCGGCGCCGGACTGGATGTTTGCCACGCGCTGCGTCTTGGAGAGGACATCCCCGCGTGCGTTAGTGGAAGTCAAGTCGTCTGCCCAGATGCGGTCGAGCTTAGTCATGTCTTTGCTCTTCAACGCGTCGATATAATTGTTGACGACTTGCGTCAACTCTCGTTCGGCGCTGCTGAGGGCCACCTGCTCAGCCGCAGGTTTCGTTTCTTTAGTCTGCTTTTCCGGCGTTTGGCCAAGAGCGAGAGCCGACGCCGCTACCAATAGGACGGCGATTCCGAAAATACGTGTCATGGAAATGCTCCTTTCGGAAAGTGAATACAAATCGGGTTGGTGTGAGGTGCTTCTATAACAAATCTTGCGAGGAGTCAATCCGTTAACACAAGATTGGAGGAATGCGCTCGAGAAGAGTTTGTCCTGCTGAATTTAAGCCTGCCCCGATCGACACCATCGGCTAAATGGATGCCGGCCTCTCGCTAACCTCCGTCATCAACTAATTGCGGCAAACCAGCGACCTCAGTGATCGGACGGACTTCCACCACTCCGATGCGCGCTCCTGGAATTTGCGCAGCGATATGAATTGCCTCGTCGAGATCTCTGGCATCGATCATGAAGTAAAATTTGACTGCGTAAGGAATATTCCAGACATCTGTTCAGGAAACCGTTGCTAAAACGAATTTTTGTCGCGTGTGTCGATTTGAGCACCCGCTATTCGACTTACCAATGGGGACTAGATGTTCTTCCCCTTTTTTGCAACGGGAAACCTGAGAGCGCAGGCATCCTTGCCTGCCTTCAGTGCCTGTTTGTCATACTGACATTACGAAATTTGACAGGAATTTCACAACTTTTGACTGGCAACCAGCGTAAGTGTCATCAGATGGCACAAATAATTGTTTTTTGCTCGAACGAGTGAGGACACTTTTATGCTCAAGGTATACACCCGGAGATTAGGGGGCGTAACAGTCCTATGTCTTCAAGGCCAAATAGTAACCGGCGAAACCTCAACTTTGCGTGATGCCGTGCTTTCGCAATCAGAGCCCAGCGTCATAGTACTCGACTTGTCACGAGTGAGCAGGATCGACGCCGGTGGCTTAGGTGTTTTACTGGAACTACGCGGGCAGACTCTCTCAAGACATATTGAGTTCAGACTAATGAATGTCACCAAACTGGTCAGGAAGGTGCTTGAGATGACACGCTTGGATTCTGTCTTCCAGCTCTCGTCTGCGGAGAATGTTGTAGCTATGCAAGGCCCGGCAGCCGCTGCTCTCCAACTTGCGCCTTGCGCTTAGGCGTTATGCTGAAATCTGTGTTTCTTCGCCTTACCTGGTCTGAATGTCACCAACAATAAACTCAGAGCTGTTTCTCAAAAAGTTGAAGTCTTACCGTTCGCCAGTGGAACTCAAGAAGATTCAGCGTTACTTCAGATCCGGCAACGAGGAGTTTATCGGTTGAGAGGCCCATCGTTAGAACTTCAATTGAAAGAGGAAAAACCATGCAACTGAATCCATATCTAAACTTCAACGGCCAATGCGAGGCTGCGTTCAAATTCTACGCCCAGGTTCTCGGCGGCAAAATCACTTTCTCGATGACGTGGGGTGAAATGCCTGGCGCGGACCAATTTCCCGCGGAGTCGCACAAATTAATAATGCACACGACGCTGAGTGTCGGTGACGAAGTATTGATGGGTGCCGATGCGCCTCCTGGGCGTTACGAACAGCCAAAAGGTATTAACGTGTCGCTTCATCTCAAAGATATCAGTGAGTGTGAACGCATCTTCAATGCATTGGCTGAGAAGGGAAGCGTGACCATGCCATTTCAGGAGACGTTCTGGTCGCCCGGTTTTGGAATGTGTGTCGATCAGTTCGGCATTCCGTGGATGGTCAACTGCGAGCAAGCCGCGTGATTTCGTGGATCCCTTCCATCAACTAGCTGCAACCAAAAAGGTTCGGGAAACGTAGCACTTTTAGGGTGGTTTGCGTGATCCCGGGATGAAGATGATAATTGTAACATCCGCCCGAGGAGTAAGGACGTAAGAGACTAATTGCTGGCCGGCGGCTACGCCAAGGCTAGAAATCTAAGGCCATGCCAGACGATATACGAAGATCTTCCCATCTTGTTAAGGTGCTGTCGCTAGTCGGACTATCGGCCGTCCTCTTGGCCGGTTGTGTGAACAGGGCCCAGCAGAACTTCGAGAGACCGCCAGCGCCGGTATCGGTCACTACGGCAGTTACCCAGGACGCGCCAAGCTATTTGGATGCAATCGGCAAGACCGTTGCCCGGGAAGTGGTTTCCATTCAGCCGCAGGTCTCAGGGCGCATAGTTAAGATTCATTTCACTGACGGGGCTGACGTTAAGAAGGGTGACATGTTGTTCACCATCGACACGCGTCCATTCGAAGCAAATGTCCGGCAAGCCGAGGCAAACCTATCCAGAGACGCTGCCCTGAAGAAAGAAGCGGAAGCGAACCTCGTGCGAGACATCGCGCAGGCGAAATGGGGAGAAATTCAAGTAAAGCGGTATGGGGCATTAGTCGAACAGGGCGTCGTTCCCCGCGAGCAGTACGAACAGTTGCGAACTAATGCCGACTCTCTAAACGCAGTCGTCGAGGCCGATCGTGCCGCAGTGCGCAGTGCGGAGGAAAGAATCAAAGTGGATGCAGCGGCGATTGCGAGCGTCAAAGTGCAACTCAGTTACTGCTACATTCGCTCGCCCATTGATGGACGCGCCGGTCAGCGGCTCGTGGACATTGGGAACGTTGTCAATCCCGGCGGTTCCGGAAACGACTCTTCTGGCAATGGTAATTCCTTGCTGGTAATTCAGAAACTGGATCCAATCTATGCTGACTTCACAATCTCTCAGAATGAGTTGACAACAGTGCAGCGGCAGATGCGCGAGGGGACACTCAAAGCTGAAGTTCGTCTACCAGATGACCCCGGCAATCCAGTCATGGGCCAGCTCACCTTCCTCGACAATGCCGTGCAGAACACGACTGGAACAGTAAATCTGCGCGCCACAATTCCCAATACAGGACTTCGCTTTTGGCCCGGCCGCTTCGTCAATATCCGGCTCGTATTGCGCATGATTTATGGAGCGGTACTCATCCCTGCCTCCGCGCCGCAAATGTCAGCCAAGGGACAATTCGTTTACGTTGTGAAGCAGGATTCGACCGCCGAGCAGCGGGCCGTGTCACTGGGCCAGCGACTAGGAGAGCTGGTCGTGGTTGAAAAGGGCGTTAGTGCTGGCGAACTGGTTGTCACTAATGGCCAGTTGGGCGTGACGCCGGGGGGCAAGGTCCGCGTTGAGCAGCCTCTCGAAGCGGGCAGTCCAGCCCCAACGAATAACGACGCGAAATAATGAATCTCTCCGAACCATTTATCCGCAGGCCTGTCATGACTGCTGTGTTAACGCTTTCAGTAGTCGTGTTTGGGATACTGAGCTACTTTCAACTACCGGTTAATGACCTGCCCGCAGTGGATTACCCCGTCATTCTGGTGACGGTCAGTTACCCGGGCGCTAGTCCGGACACGGTGGCAAACAACATCGCCACGCCGCTCGAGCGCCAGTTCATGCTGATAAATGGGCTGGAGGTTGTTACCTCACAGAGTATCCAAGGCCTGGCAACCTTCACTCTTCAGTTCGCACTCGAAAAGAACATTGATGCTGCTGCGACCGACGTGCAGACTGCACTCTCGCAGGCTGCCGGCACTTTACCGCTAGACTTGCCCTCGCCACCGACGTACTCCAAAAGCAATCCTAACGATCAGCCGATGTTTTACATCGCGCTGACCAGCGACTCCGTAACGCCGGGACAACTTTACCAATACGCGAGTACGCAGGTGGGCCAACGAATCAGCATCTTGCCTGGCGTCTCTCGGGTGAGTGTTTACGGCACCAAATCGGCCATTCGCATCAAGGCCAACCCTTCAGCAATGTGGGCTCGGGGTATTTCGATCGATGACTTGAGTGCGGCCGTCAGGAATGGAACCAGCTACACCGGAGCGGGCCAGTTAGACAGTAGCGCCGGCACAGAGATACTTCGGCCGCGCGGTCAATTGGAAACTGCTGAAGAGTACAGCAATTTGATCGTAGGGGGCGCGAGCGGCTCGCCCATTTATCTGCGCGATGTAGCTGCGGTCAAGGATTCGGTTGAGGACGAGCGTATAAGGATGACGTTCTGGGCGCGCGGGTATTCGGTGCCAGCGACAACAGTGATTTTGGCCGTCGATCGCCGCGCCGGCGCGAACGCAGTTGAAGTGTCGAAAAGCATCTGGGCAACGCTGCCGCTTATCAGCACTGAGCTTCCCGGTTCCATTCTTGTTACGCCACTTTATGATCGATCGCAGGCCATCGTCCATTCAGTTAGCGATGTTCAGGTAACGCTCTTGATCGCCTTTGGCCTGGTCGTTATGGTCATCTTCGCTTTCCTTGGGCGAGCGACTGACACACTGATTCCGGCGGTTGCGCTGCCTCTCTCGCTGCTCATAACGTTCATCGCGATGCGCATTCTGGGCTACAGCATCGACAACCTGTCGTTGATGGCCTTGACCCTGGCGATCGGCTTTCTGGTAGACGACGCAATAGTATTTTTGGAAAACACTGTGCGTCGGATGGAACATGGAGAACCAGCCTTAGAAGCAGCGCTCAGCAGCACGAAGGAGATCAGCTTCACCATCCTCTCGATGACGATTTCGCTGGCTGCTGTGTTTATCCCGCTCGTCTTCATGTCTGGCCTGGTTGGTCGGATCTTTCGGGAATTCGCCATCACTATTGTTGTCTCGATTTTTGCGTCAGGCCTCGTGTCGTTGACGCTTACCCCTCTGATGTGTGCGCGACTGCTCAAAGAGCGCGGAGAGGGCTCGAAGAAGACCTGGATGGAACGAGTAATCGGCAGCATTGAGAAGCGCGTGCTCGCATTTTATGGAGCATCGCTGTGGTGGTTTCTGCGGCGCCGCTGGATCTCACCGACGATCTGGGTTGTATGTCTGGTTGGCACGATCGCGCTCTTCATACTGGTTCCGAAAGCTTTCCTGCCAACAGGGGACAGCAGCCTCTTTTTCGGGGCCTTCATCGCTCGCGAAGGTTCCTCGCCCGAACAAATGCACGCCCTGCAGGATCGAGTGGAGGAAACTCTGCACCAGGATCCGAATGTCCTTATAGATTTTACATTAACGGGAGTTACGGGATTCTTGGCGTCAAATCAGGGGATGATGGTTAGCTTCCTCAAGCCTCCCAAAGAGCGTGTGCCAATCGAGCAGGTGACCGCGGAAATCATGGGTAAGATGAACTCGATTCCTGGGATCTTTACATTCCTGCGCCCGTATCCAGTTTTGGAGATTAGCACGGGAGCCACCAACCAGAATCAAGGCCAATATGCCTTTGCGGTGTCTGGCGCAAATCCTGCTCAAGTCTACGATGTAGGCCTGAAGCTGATGGACAAACTCCAGCAGTATCCGGGGTTTCTTACTGTATCCTCCGACTACTATAACAATACTCCCGGCCTCGATATTGACCTTCGTCGCGATCAGGCAAAGACGTATGGTGTTTCTGAGGCGCGGATCCTTACCTTGCTGCGTAATGCGTATTCCCAGAATTACCTCTACTTGATCAAAAGGCCCGAGGACCAGTACCAGGTTATTCTGGAGATTGAAGACACGGCCAGGGAAAACCCCGAGGACCTCTCGTTGCTTTACATACGGTCCGATGATGGCCAGCGCCTCGTACCTCTCGGCGAGTTAGTGACATGGAAATCAACTCTTGGCCCGCAAACGGTGAACCACCTTAATCAGTTCACCAGTATGACGCTCTTTTTCAATCTCAAGCCCGGCGTGGCCCTTGGCGATGCCACAAATTTCATCCACAAGACGGCGGCAGAAGTCGTGCCGCCCACCGTGCGCGGGGAGTTGCAAGGCGAGGCTCAGACCTTCAGCAATACAGTCAGCAGTTTGACTATGCTCATGGTGCTCGCTGTGTTTGTGATGTACGTGATCCTGGCGATCCTTTACGAAAGTTACGTGCACCCATTGACGGTACTTTCAACACTTCCCACTGCCCTTGTCGGCGGCTTGCTGACGCTGATCTTGTTTGGCCAGGAGGCATCGCTCTATGCTTTTGTCGGCATGTTCATGCTTATGGGGATCGTAAAAAAGAACGGGATCATGATCGTCGACTTTGCGCGTCAGCGCGTTGACGCCGGTGAAGCGGCGGAAAAAGCAATTCACGACGCCAGCATGGATCGCTTTCGCCCAATCGTGATGACCACGCTCGCTGCGGTCTTCGGCGCGCTGCCAATTGCATTGGGTTTTGGCGCTGATGGCTCTTCGCGAAGACCGCTCGGCCTAGTCGTTGTGGGCGGCCTAGTGGTCTCCCAATTCATTACTTTGTACATCACCCCGGTGATCTACCTTTACCTGGAGGACTTTCAGGAAAAGGTTCTGGACCGCACCTCCTTCTTCCGCCATTCGCCAAAACCATCGGCTGGAGATACCCGTCGTCCGCCCAAACCATCAGCCGGTGATACCGGTCGTTCGCCCAGACCATTACCTCCAGATCTTGCTGCTGGAGACTGAGCTGAATGACTCCTCGCTTGCACGCAACGCAGTGCATCGAGTTTTCGATCAAGATGGCCCTGTTGAGTGTCTTGAATAGCGGATTTGATTTCGTGGATCCGTAATGAAGTCAGTACCGGGAGCGATAGCGACCGGGCCTCAACGCTCGCGACGCTCAATCCACAATTGAAACCGCCTGCAGCCTTTTTCACGCAGCCAGTGAAGGCGGTGTATCCATCAGTTGCGAAATTCCTATTAGCGCGTATCATGGCCCCGAATTTATCAATCCATGAAGAAAGGAATTTCGACTATGCGTTTTCTCATCAAAGTGTCGATCCCTGTGGAGGCGGGTAATGCCAGCATCAAGAATGGCAGTCTCCCGCGTAACATCGAGAGTATTCTCGCAACTCAAAAACCTGAGGCCGCCTACTTCTATGAAGAAAACGGCAAGAGAACCGGCCTTATCTGTGTCAATCTCCAAGACGCCTCACAGATACCGGCAATCGCTGAGCCGTGGTTCCTGGCATTCGACGCTAGCGTTGAGTTTCACCCAGCTATGACGCCTGAAGATTTGAAGAAGGCGGGACCAGCGATTGAGGACGCAATAAAGAAGTACGGGGGTTAGTGTGAGTTTTCCTTAATGGAATCACTCAACTCTATTTACCCTTAGGCAAATCCGATTGCCCCGAGTTGGGGAAAAACTGCTCAACTCCTTGGAGTGCGGAGACTTGTCACCGCTTTTGAATAGAAGATAATCAAGTTGGAAAGCGGTGACAAGTCCCCCGCACTCCAAGGAGTTGACCCAAACCTATGTCCTCTTCATAGTCTTCTTTTCCGCTTCAGCTTCTCTCTCTGAACTGCGTTAGCGCTGTCAACGGATTTTTCACGTTGCCTTTGTTCGGCTCGTTCCTTGCTCGGCTTGATCCGTCCAATCCACTAATACTCGAAGGTGATGTAAACTTGTTTCTTGAAATCTGAGCTACAACTTTGCTTGACGGGCTCGCGCGCGGTAGCTACACCCCCGCGACGCAGTGCTGATTAGCGAGACGAAGTGATGATGCTTACCGCTGGCACAAAACTCGGTCGCTACGAAATCCGCGCGCAACTCGGCGCGGGCGGGATGGGCGAGGTGTATTTGGCTCAAGACAGCAAACTCGACCGTAAAGTCGCTCTCAAAATTCTGCCACAGCATTTGGCTGAAGATAAGGACAGGATGAGCCGCTTTGTCCGTGAAGCCAAGTCCGCTTCAGCGCTCAATCATCCGAACATCATTACGATTCACGAAATCGGTGAGATTGACGGCAGACATTTTATCGCTACCGAATATATCGAAGGGGAAACTCTCCAGACCCGACTAAAAGGGCAATCGCTCAGTCTCAAGTCCACACTTGAGATTGCTCTGCAAGTAGCCTCTGCGCTCGACGCGGCCCATCGGGCAGGCATCGTTCATCGCGACATCAAGCCCGACAACATAATGGTTCGCCACGACGGTATTGTTAAAGTCCTTGATTTTGGACTTGTGAAACTGAGCCCGACTGATAGTTCAGAAGTCGATAGAGAGGGCGAAACCAGACTGCAGCTCAAAACCAGGGTGGGCATGATAATGGGGACGGTTGCCTATATGTCGCCCGAACAAGCACGAGGCCAGGAGACGGATGCGCGAACGGACATTTGGAGTTTTGGTTGTGTGCTTTATGAAATGCTGATAGGCCAACAACCGTTTCAGGGCGAGACGATGACCGATGTGTTGGCAAACATCATTCATCGAGAGCCTGCCTCGGTTGTCGCACAACGCAAAGACACGCCGGCCGAACTTGAGCGCATCATTGCCAAGGCAGTGCGCAAAAATAAAGACCAGCGTTACCAGTCGGCGAAGGAATTGTTCAACGATTTGCAGCAGGTGCAAACTCGATTGTTGGTTGAAGCTGAACTCATTCGCAGCGGAGAAGGGGAGAGAATTTCACAAATTCAACCATCTCCCTTTCTTAATTCAATAGCAGTGTTGCCCTTTGCCAATATCAGCGCTGAAAAGGATAACGAGTATTTCAGCGAGGGGTTGACGGAAGAGATCATAATGAATCTTTCCAAACTGCAAATGCTCAAAGTGATCGCACGCGGCTCAACCATGCGCTACGTGAAAGAAGGGAAGACCCATAAGCAAACGGCCAGCGATCTTGGCGTGCAGTATCTGTTGGAAGGAAGTGTAAGGAGACAGGGCAAAGATCTGAGAATCACAGCGCAACTCATTGACGCGTTGCGCGACGTGTATTTATGGGCGGAAACCTATCGCGGCACGATGGAGGACATTTTTGACATTCAAGAGAAGGTCGCGGCGGAAATTGTTCAAGCACTTCAACTCCGGCTGTCCCCTGACGAAAAGCAAATTCTCAAGAAACGCTTCACGGAAAACACCGGCGCTTATCAACTTTATCTCCAGGGTCGTTTCTTCTGGAACAAAAGAAGTGAAGAGGGACTGAAGACCGCTATCAGGTATTTCGAACAAGCAATCGAAAGGGATCCGCAGTATGCGCTTGCGTGGGCTGGAATTGCCGATTCGTACAGTTTGTTAGGCGAATACGGAAACATTCCGCGTAAGGAATTATACCCGAAGGCAGAGGCGGCAGTTTACAAAGCATTGGAAATTGACAATCGGCTGGCGGAAGTCCACACCTCGCTTGCGAGTCTGCTCATGTTGAGTAAGTGGGATTGGGTGAATTCCGAGAAGGAATTCAAGCTTGCTCTCGAATTGAATCCGAACTATGCAACAGCGCATCACTGGTATTCCCAATGGTTTCTGAGCATGGGCAAACTTAAGGAATCTCTCCGAATGATTTCACGAGCGGCAGAGTTGGATCCGGTTTCACAGGCAATACTCAAGGATCAGGGATTAGCCCTGTATTACAACCGGCAATACGACAGCGCTATCGAGATAGCAAGAAAAACATTGGAGTTGGACCCAAATTACGCTGCTGCCCATCGCCTTCTCTCCCTCGCGTATCAGGGCAAGGAACTGTTCGATGAAGCTATTGCTGAAAACCAAAACTGGGGAACGCTTACCGGTAACAAAGTCGAGACTACGGTTGCACTTGCCCAACTCTATGCGGCTTCCGGAAAAAGAGAACATGCAAAAAGACTTATTGAGGTCCTGGAGAAGGACAAACTGGTGATTGATCAAGTCTATCGTGGCTTGGCATTGGTCTATGCGGCTCTCGGCGAGAATGATATTGCTTTCAAATGGCTTGAAAAAAGTTTCGAGCGACATGAAGAGTCATTATTGAGCCTGAAAGTTGATCCCAAAGCCGACCCGCTTCGTTCCGACCCTCGATTCATTGCGTTGCTCAAGAAAATAGGCGTTGAGAAATGAATCGCGTAATAAAGCTGTGAAAAATGGCTGGAGGCTTCATGACTTCATGTGAGGATAACCTCTCAAGTTGGCAATCTCTCAGGTTGAAATCTCTGAGGTTGGAAATCTCTCAGGTTGAAATCTCTCAGGTGGGGAAGGGGGCAAGGCAGGCTTCGTGTCAGGAAGTGTTCAAGTTTCAGTCCGCCGCCGCCCCCGCCCAAGATTGATTGCCACTCATCCTTAGAATCAACCACTCAGGTTTCAAAGGATTTGCCGGCAAAAAAGGGTAATCTCACTCATATGAGAAACATCTCCGACTGTTTGAATAACTCCACAAGTTGAAAATCTCTCAGGTGGGGAAGGGGGCAAGGCAGGCTTCGTGTCAGGAAGTGTTCAAGTTTCAGTCTGCCGCCGCCCCCGCCCAAGATTGATTGCCACTCATCCTTAGAATCAACCACTCAGGTTTCAAAGGATTTGCCGGCAAAAAAGGGTAATCTCACTCATATGAGAAACATCTCCGACTGTTTGAATAAC
>DATEUF010000389.1:0-44310 GCA_035283325.1 Pyrinomonadaceae bacterium
ACTTTAACGCCTTGGCGCCGGCCGCCACCGCCGAACAACGGCAGTCGTTTCTCGACTCTTTTCTGGTTACAACACGCACACTGCGCCACCGACAGATTCGTCTAGGGCTGCGTTTGGATTTTTAGTTTGTAAGGGCGGCACAGCCGTAACCACGAGCAATGGGTTTCCTTTGACATCTGCCAGTACCGCCGCTGGCTGGTGAACTCCGTGGCCGCCCCATTTCACGATGGCGGGCTACGAACAACAAGGGGCGGTCACAGAGTGCCGTCTGCCGATGGAGAACTAGATGTCCAGGAAACGGAGACCCCAGATCGAGGGCACCAAACATCCTCATGGCATCTGGGTGATTCGGCGTATTGATCATAAACACTGTGAAGGCCCAGAACGCCGGGTGCCTACGGACCTTCAAGCTGATTGTCCTTCTGGAACCAGATTCCTTGTAAAATACTTAACTACGCGTTGTTCAGCGATATCTTGTCAAGCTGGTAGGGTTGTGGCAAGCATTCAATGCATTTGCTACTGTGGAGTGAAAGGCAGAGTCCCTAAAAGGAACTTAAGGCGGCAATGTATGCAGGAATCGTTTCAATTGCGCCAGCTGATTGGGGTCAGGGTCTGCGAAGCGGGAACCGATGAGGTAGTTCACTACTCCAGCTACCGCAAACCTCTTGAAGTAAACTGGTACAGCCTGAAACTGCACCCGTCCGGTGGGCAGCTTGATCTCGACAAGGAAAATGCTATCGCGCTGCTTCAAATACCTGTCAATGTTATTTGCCGAAACAACCACAGCGATTCCCGTTTCGCTCAGATCGCGGCTCCGGCCGACCAGGGTCAGTCCGGAATCCACCGTGCTCTTTTGAATCGCCTTAGGCGGTCGAAGGGTAATACTAACTTCCAACTGCACCGCGCGGCGGCGAAACATGCGCCGGCTAGAGGGAGTTGTAGCCATGAGGAAAATAGACTACTCGAAAAACCAGAGGGCTTAACCTTACGACACAAAATGTACCACATCTGGAGCAATACTTGTCACTTCACTGGCCGTAAGGGGAGTGCGAAGTTTTTGGGGTCAGCCTGCAAGGGATTCCACTCGAGCCGCAGTTTTCAAACCCAAGCTCTGTTTCTGAAGAGGCGATTCAGACGTGATTTTTCGCGCCGCTGGGTGCTGTCTCTTTTGGGTTTCAGTCTGTTCGCAGCGTGCCCGCGAGCGTTCGATCCTTCTTCTCATCCATTTCCTCATAAAAGCGACCGTTCCTTCATTTCTTTTTCAACTTCCAGTACGAACTTTGACAGAAATTGGATCAGGCAAATTTGGCCTAACCGCACTTGGCCTAACCGCACTTGGCCTAACCGCACCTTAATTAAATAGCATGTTCTGTGCCACAACCTTTGTGATGCCTTGGACGGTTTGAGGGCCTCGCACCGGCGAAACCGCGCCGTGAGTTAAGGCTGCGGGAAATTCGTGGCTGCTCGGCAGTTATGCGGTTTTAACAAGTGTTTGCGTTTGTTTCGGGTCTGGAGCTGCTTCCGCGTTCACTAGCTGCAGCACTTTTCCGACATACGATATGGTCGGCGGGGTTGCCGAAATAGACGCGCAGGTGGGTTACTCCTCGTATGATAAACTCAGGGCGGCGAGCGGGAAAATTTGTGGATTTCGCCCGTGATGATAAGCAAAACGCACTCAGACTCGGAACAGGTTAACGAGGTCGATACGGCCCTGCTGGACGCTGAGCTATTTGTGAAGTACAAGGCCCCGGACCGCGCCCTCAAACGACTCCGTACCGCCCTGGAGCAAAACCCCCGCTCCTTACCACTTCGTGAGCGGTTACGTGAGATCGCGATCGGCCATAAACATGCGGACGAGGCCGCCAGGCAGTGTCTGGCTTTGGCCAACCTGTACATCGAGCGAGATGATTTTGATACTGCCTATGATCGGCTCCTCGAAGCAAAACAGTTGGACCCGCGCATCAATATCGCCGGGGGACTCGAGGCGATCCGGCGCGCACGCCGGCCTGATCTACAGCTCTCGCCGCAAGCGGTCGAAAACACCGTCAACACGAAACAAGTAACTCTGGCGGGAGACCTCTCAGTTATCAGTGTTTTCGATGCGATTCAGGTGATTGAGAACGCGAAGCTTACGGGTAGCCTCCTGCTGACGACTAAGGCGCAAAATGGTCAAATACTCTTCAATGCGGGCAGGATTGTCGATGCCGATTGTGCCGGGTCAAAAGGGGAGGCGGCTTTTCGTCACATTGTAGAGATCACGGGTGGCAGTTTTGAATTCCAAAAATCGTTGCGAGCCTTTCCGGTTTCCATCCAGGTGTCCAGCAATACTAATCTGCTACTCGATACTCTTAGAATGCTGGATGAAGAGAAAATCTAAAGATTAATCCAGCAACAAGCGCGCATTCAACGCTTCTGCTCGCTCCAATCCGGTCAATAGACGCACATACTGAGAATAGTTTCTGCTGCGGAGAGTCAGTCGCATGAGCTCTGAGTAACCCAGATCGTTGCGCAGAATTAGATCAAGGAAATCGTAAAAATCGGCGGTCGCTTCAAACGGCAGTTCCCGGGTGTAGGTAGTTTGCTCGTTATCATCTGAGCGAAAACCGGCAAGCAGATCGAAGAGATTGTCAGTCGTAATCTGCGATCCCTCCCTCGTTAGTCGAATCGGCAGTCGCAGCTCAAAGAACCGCAGTCCTTCAGCGGTAGTCACCCGGCGCAATTCCTTGCTGGCTTCACCGTCAAAGGGAGACTCCGGATCAACCAGAATGCGCAACAACCGTGGCTGATCCTGCTGATCGATAGTGTCTAAAGCCAGTTGCACGCGATCGGCCAGAAACTTTTCAAACTGCGCTTCGATGGGATAGCTGACTCGGCCCAGACAGCCTACGCGCTCGCCTTCCCCGGCGTTCTCCACTGGCAGGCATGCCGGGCAATCTGCGCAGACGGATGTCTCAACCTGCAACAGTTCCATTTGTTCGCGTGCATTTTCAATCCATTCTAGTTTTTCCGCCGAAGGCGCGCTGGTGTCACCTGTTGTCAGGCTAGTGTGCAGACTGCTCAGTCGTCCCCATTCGCGCAGAAGTCGCTCTGAGTACCGTGCGCGCAGCACGCAGGGATATTCAACTGCAAACTCCAGCGACATGTTCTAATTCGTTTGACAGGCTAGTGGAAATTCATTTCAAATCACTAGCACACCGGGAAGAATGGAGCAAGCCAAGCTAATCATTCGCGCGGTTTTTATCGGGCTGCTCTGTCTCATGAGTATTCTGCTGGCAGGCCGCGTGACTCTGATGTTCGCTTAGACTAAAACAAGCTCAATGAGTATCCGACTCATCAGGTTGAATGGGTAACTGAGGTAGCCACGCTGAATAGTCGATGCAAACTGCCTCATGACTAAGGTCTTGTGATAAGCTCTCTTTCTCCCGAAAACTTCGGTAGGGATCCCCTACTTATGATATTGAAGTACTTCGAAAGGCCCTCTCATGGCAATCAGTCAAGACTTACTCGAGATTCTTGCGTGCCCAGCCTGTAAGGCTAAGGTGGAGCTGAAACCTGACGGCAGCGGGCTGAAATGTGTGGAATGCAAGCGCGTGTATCCTATCCGTGATGACATTCCGGTGATGTTGATTGACGAAGCCACCGTCGAAGATGAACAGTCTGCGCGCAATAGTTGAGTCCGCTCCGCAGTTTCGAAAACTTGCCATGCAAGCCCTGCGCGATGAGGATTCACCGCAACCGTTGGGAAGCGCGCGTTGGGACTGGCAAAAGATCGAACGCATTCTAGTGGTCCGTCTGCGTTCCATCGGCGACACTGTGCTGGCAACACCTTCGCTGTTTGCCCTGAAGCGATTTCTGCCGCGAGTTCGGATTGATGTCTTGCTTGAAGATTGGGTGGCCCCGGTGTTGGAGGGTTTTGAATACGTCGACAATGTTCTTACCTTGAAGGCGCACAGCACTGCCTCACGAGTTAACGTCGTTCGCCGGCTTCGCGCCGCCCGTTACGATGTCGCTTTCAATCTACACGGTGGCACTACGGCGACTTTTTTGACGCGAGCCTCAGGCGCAACGCATCGAGTTGGTTATGCCTCCTATAGGTACAAGCGATTGCATAACCATCTTGCGCCATCTTCGCTTTTGCTTTGGGGCCGAGAGACAGCCCATTCTGTCGAACAACAGCTCGCTTTGCTTGGATGGACGGGCGTTCCCGTTAGTGATCGCCCGCCAACTCAATTGGCTGTGACGGAGCAGGCAGCAATGAGCGTCGCCGCAAGAATCCAGGCGAAGAACCTTGACCAATCGACTCCGCTGGCGATGATCCATCCGGCTGCGGCCTTTCAGACCAAGCAGTGGGCAGTGCAGAAATTTGCCGAGGCTGCAGACAAGATAGCAAAACGAGGCTTCAACATAGTTACTGTTACGACGCCGCTGGAGGCCCAGCTAGCAAGAGAGTTGGGGCGGCTTTCATCGACTCAGATGACTACCTTTACCGATCTGTCTCTGCCGGAGGTTGCGGCGCTGGCAGCGCGCGCGCGGCTTTTCTTGGGTAATGATAGCGGTATCGCGCATATAGCGGCCGCTGTCGGGACTCCGTCGGTGGTAGTCTTTGGTTCTTCAAATGTGGCCCACTGGCGGCCCTGGCCAAAAGCTCCCGCGGAGATAGTAAGGGAAGAGATGGATTGTCAGCCCTGCCATGGTTACTACTGCGAAAAGTTTGCCGAGCCAGAGTGTATTAAGCGCGTGCCAGTGGAGCGGGTGATGGCGGCTGTTGACCGGGTTCTGCAAGCGAAAGAGGCGCATTGACACGAATCGCACGGGGGGACCACCAATACCAAACAATCAGGGTAGTTTGTTGTGAAAGCCTTTCCTAAAGAACGCGGCGCCGAAATCGTTCGCGCGATGCGCGATCAAAGTATTGTCGTGCTCGGCGACGTGATGCTTGATGAGTTTGTTTGGGGCGACGTCTCACGTATTTCGCCTGAGGCGCCGGTGCCGGTCGTTGATATTCAACGTGAGACGGTGCATCTGGGTGGCGCCGCAAATGTGTTGGCAAATCTTATTGCGCTCGGAGCAAAAGCCTGTGTGATCGGAGTAATAGGAAAAGACTCAGCGGGGGAGCGTTTGCGCGCGAGCTTACGTGAGATCAGCACGCGTCAGGTCGATCACTATTTAGTGGAAGAGGACGGCAGGCCGTCAACAATAAAGACTCGCATCATCGCTCACAGCCAACTCGTAGTACGCGCCGACCGCGAATGCCGTAGTCCAATTTCGGCTCATAGTGAGGAACGAATTATTACCGCGTTGAGAGAGGCGCTGAAGGGCGCAGCTGCGTTTGTGGTGTCGGATTACGATAAGGGCGTAGTCACGCCGCGAATCTTGGCGGAGATTCTCCCGCTGGCATACGAGCGCATTCCAGTACTGATTGATCCCAAGATCCGAAATTTTGCGCGATATCATCCCGCAACCCTTGTTACGCCCAATCATCATGAGGCACTGCGCTTCATGAATCTGGACGAAAACTCCGACGTCGGTTTGCGCACTGCCGCCAGAATGATTCGGGATAAGCTTCGCTGTGACTCGGTGCTAATTACCCGTGGAGACCGAGGTATGGTCCTCCTGGAGGGAGATGGAGACCCGGTCTACGTGGAGACAACGGCCCGTGAAGTCTACGACGTCACGGGGGCGGGTGATACCGTAATCGCCACCCTCGCTGCCGCGCTTGCCGGCGGCGCATCGATCCTCGAAGCAGCGAACGTGGCAAACCACGCCGCTGGGATTGTAGTCGGCAAAGTGGGAACCGCCACGGCAAGCGCCGGTGAAGTGCTGGCTTCCTTTATGTAAGCAGGCAGTCATGGTCGGGAAAACGCTCCGTAATTACCGGATTATTGAGAAGCTCGGCGCTGGTGGCCAAGGTGCGGTTTACAAGGCAACCGATACAAAACTTGGTCGCACGGTGGTGATCAAAGTCCTCCCGCCCGAATTGACTGCACGCGAGACAAATCTAAAGCGTTTTGAACGCGAGGCTCGGCTGGCCTCCTCGTTGGACCATCCTAACATCTGCACAATCTTTGATCTCGACGAGGTCGATGGCGTCCACTTTATTGCGATGCAACACGTTGAGGGTCGCAACGTTCGCCAACTCGTTGGCGGCAGAGCGCTTGACCTGAAGAGCGCATTGCTGATTGCTATTCAGGTTGCTGACGCACTGGCCACTGCGCACGCTCGTGGCATCGTTCATCGCGACATCAAATCCGGGAACGTCATGGTGACGCCCGCAGGTCAGGTAAAGGTGCTTGATTTTGGCCTGGCGAAGCTACTGGATGACGCGGAAGCGGGCGTGGCAGGCATACATCATACCGAGTTGACGGAGGTAGGAGTCCCTTACGGGACAGCCACTTATGCGGCACCGGAGCAGGCGCGTGGCGACCGCGTTGACAAGAGAGCCGACATCTTTTCTACCGGCGTGCTCCTTTACGAGATGCTCACTGGCACGTGGCCCTTTCGAGGCAAAACGAGCATTGATGTAAGGCATGCAGTGTTGCACGACCAGCCGAGGCCGATTGCTGAGATAAGAGGGCAACCGATACCACTTCGCTTGCAGCAGATTGTAGACCGCGCACTGGCAAAAGAGCCACGAGATCGCTATCAAAAAATGGATGAGCTGTGCGACGAACTGCGCGGTGTGTTGCAGGAACTTTCGACTGCCGAGGGTGTCAGCATGGCTCTTCCTTCCGTTGCTTTTGAACCAGCTCGACACGTTGGCAGTGCGAATCCGGTTTCACGAGCCGTACGATGGTTGAAGGCTATCTCCAAAACAGAACAGCTGAGCTCCCCGCCAAACCTGGCGACACCGACGAAAGCCGGTATTCATGAAACCCCATTTACGACAATCGCTGATCAGGAAAAAAAGAGCCTGGCGATATTGTGCTTCCGTAATCTCAACTACGACGCCGCCTCGAGTTTCTATGAGTTTTCACTGGCCGATGCTGTCATAACGGAGTTGGCACGCGTTCGTTCGCTGGTAGTTCGACCCTCTTCGGTAATCGCCAGGTATCAGGGACAGCAAAGAGACCCGCGAGATATTGGACGTGAGTTGAACGTGAGCGCCGTTTTGACCGCCGGGTTCATGCACGCGGGCGAGAGATTTCGGGTAACCGCACAATTGCTCGACGTTCGTTCAGGAGAGATACTCTGGAGTGATCGGATTGATACCTCCGCCGCCGACATAATTGCCGTGCAAGACACCATCGCCCAGCGAATTGTCGAGGGTTTGCGTTTGGAGTTGAGTCCGGCTGAGCAGGTGAAGATCGCCAAACCAGCGACGGAGAATCCTGCTGCTTATGAACAGTATTTGCGCGGCCGCGATCTATTTGCGCGGTTCATCTTTCGCACCGTGTCTCCCGAAGATTGCCACGACGCAATAGAACACTTTCAGCGGGCCATTGAACTGGATCCGAATTTCGCCCTGGCATATGACGGCCTGGGGGCGGCTTATGTGAACCGAGTGTTCAAAGGGTTCGGCGGGGCGGAAGACTACGAACGTGCGGAAGCAGCATTCAGGAAGGCCCTTTCGCTTGACCCGCAGCTCATCGAAGCCCGAATGTTGATGGTTTTCGTCTATCTCTGGCGGGGCGAGAAGCAGAGGGCAAGGGAAGAAGTGGCACGTGCACGCCAAGAGGCGCCAGATGAACCGGTAGTGCACTTCGTGAAGGCCACGTTGCACCGGCTGGACGGGGAATATGGGCGCGCTCTGCGTAGCTATGATCGTCTTGCTCGCCTCGACCCGGCAGCGCACGTGGTGGCGAGTTACAATCGAGCTCTGGTCCACATGTATATGGGCCAGTTCGAAGAGACGATGCGCCAGCTCGATAACGCGGGTGAGCCTGAGAACCCGCTAGTCCGCACTTTTCGAGCTTTGGCCCTTTATTACACGGGTCAGACTGACGCTGCTGTTCAACTAATGCAGCAGGTGCTGAAGCGAAATCCAGATATGCATGGAGTGCGCCCATTCCTGGCTATGTTTCTGAGTGCGCAGGGTAAACACGAAGAGGCGTTGGCGCAATTGACAAATGGCGTCAAACGCAATGGCCAGGTTGACGCCGACATTGCCTATTTGATTGCTTCCGTCTATGCGCTCGAAGAACGGCGGGAGGAAGCTTTTGAGTGGCTGGCTCAGGCCGTCGCCCTGGGCAATGAGAATCGGCCCTGCTTTGAAAACGATCCGAATTGGGCTTTGCTCCGGGACGACCCGCGTTTTACCGCGTTGCTCGCCAAACTTCGTCCGGGCCATCAGTCCCGGAAAGACAAGCCCCTTGGCGAGAGACCATGAAGGATTGGTTTACACTTTTTCTGAAGCACTGAGTCTGATGAGAATTAACGGGATGCATAGACCAGCAAGTCTCCTTTTGTTGTTAGTCTTACACTGGGCCGCAGTTTCGACGCCGGCTCAGCGCGAACGAAGGGCCAGCACTGTTCCCCCTATCCAAGTTCCGGCGACGAAACCGAAACCAGACGCAAGTCCCTCGCCCACCCCGGCAGACTTACGTCTGCAAAAATCCGCGGCGTCACAATCTCGGCTTGCGCAAACAACAAAAACTCTGGCCGAACTGCAGGCGCGCATTGCGGAGGTCTTGAAAAGGCCCGAGCTGTCTGCGGCAATGGTGGGAGTAAAGGTTGCTTCGCTCGAGACAAATCGCATTCTCTTTGAAGAGAATGCCAACAAGCTGTTGCGGCCCGCTTCGAACATGAAGCTTTACACAGTCGCTGCGGCACTTGACCGTTTGTCCCCTGACTATCGCTTCACCACTTCGGTTTATGCCAGAAACAGCCCCGATGCGGCCGGAACGCTTCGAGGTGACCTGACAATTTATGGTCGCGGTGATCCTTCGATCGCCGCCCGCTTCAACAATGGCGACTACCTGAAGGCAATCGATGAACTTGCCGCTCGGATCGCGGCGACTGGATTGAAGAGGGTTGAGGGTGATCTCGTTGGCGATGAGACATACTTCACCGGTCCACAGTATGGGTCCGGGTGGGAATGGGAAGATCTGCAGTGGTGGTATGGCGCAGAAGTGAGTGCGCTTACGGTGAATGACAATGCCCTTGATCTCTTTGTGAAGCCAGGCTTGGACGTGGGGTCTCCTGCCACAATCACCACTGGACCACCAGATCCACTTTTGACGATCACCAACCGCGTGACAACGGCGCCCAAAGGAAGCAGGAGGGATCTCACAATACATCGCGGGTTAGGGGAGAATGTACTCAATATTAGCGGGAGCATTGCCCTGGATGACAGTGGCTATTCTGCGGCAGTGGGCATCTCGCATCCCGCTCTGTTGTTCGTTTACCTGCTGCGGGCGTCGTTGGCCCAAAAAGGCGTTATCGTCACGGGAAAATCGCGAACCACCGGGCCCGTCAATCACACACTGCTAAACACCGCGGGTGCAAGTTTCACCATCGACGGCAATGGCTCGTCCAGTTCCGCAAAGCCGGCTTTAGTCGAGATTGCGACCATGCAGTCTCCGCCGCTCAGCCTGATTGCAGCGGAAACTATGAAAGTCAGTCAGAATCTTTACACCGAACTCATCCTGCGTACTTTGGGCAAGGTGATCTCGCCGCCTGTATCGTCAATCCCTGGGAATTCCAGTGAGAATGCCGGGATAGAGGTTGTGAAGGCATTTCTCAAGGAGGCCGGAATCAATCCCGAAGCGCTCGTGTTGACTGACGGTTCGGGATTGTCTCGGAACGACATGGTGACGGCCGACGCAACGCTCGCGCTGCTCACCTACATGATCCGGCGGCCACAGGCAAACGCCTTCCGTGAGGCCCTGCCAATTGCAGGTGTGGATGGCACTTTGCGCAACCGTTTTAGGGGGACCGCCGCCGAAAGCAATGTTCGCGCCAAAACAGGCTCACTGAGTTCGGCGGCAAGTCTTTCCGGCTACTTGACTACCGCAGCAGGTGAAAACCTGGTCTTTTCAATTATGGTCAACAATTTTCCTGAGGATGTTGAACCAAGACCTGTTTGCATCGATCCCATCGTTGTTCTGCTCGCTTCATTTGCTGGACGCTCTTAATTAAAAGGCGTGATTATATTTGTCGCTTGCATCCGCTTCTCGATCGAAATCCCAAGAGTGAGTGAGGAGAAACTATGTCAGTTGAACATCTCATCAAGACGTGGAAAGAAACCCGTGGCGGTTTAGTTGAGGAAGCCACACAGGTTCCCCCGGAAGAGTTTACGTTTCGCGCAACAAAAGACACTCGCAGCATTGCAGAGTTGTTGCAGCACGTTGTTGAATCGCAGAAGATGCTCGTAGGAGAAGCCTGCCGCCCGGACACCAATCTGATGCGCCAGTCGTTTGCCGAGCATATTAAGGAGTACGCGCCCGAGGTCAGATCGATCCAGGACAAAAATGGTTTGCTTGAACTACTTCGCAGCAGCATGGAATTGGCCGAAGCAACGATACGTTCACACGCCGAGGGATTAGATGAGTCGATGAAACGGTTTGACGGCGCAACTATGTCGAAGCTCGAATTTCTGAGCTTTGCCGTGAGTCATGAGATGTATCACCGTGGGCAATTGACGATCTATGAGCGACTGCTCAATATCGAACCGGCATTAACTACACGATTCAAGAGACTGTTTGCTCAGGCGGCACAGTAAAAGGCATGCCGCCGCGGTTCCTCAAGTTTCACGGCTTCGGCAACGACTATATCGTCATTGAAGCCAATGAACTTCGACTCTGGGAGCCGGCCGAATTCGCCCGCCGGATCTGCAATAGACATTACGGCGCGGGCGCTGACGGAATAGCGCTGCTAGAACGTCTGAACGATGACAGCGCAGATTTCCGCGTGCGCATTTTCAATCCCGATGGCAGTGAAGCGGGCTTGTCGGGAAATGGCACGCGTTGCGCTGCTGCTTATGTCCACCACAAAGGGATTTGGAGCAAACCTGAACTCCGCCTGAAAACTCGAACAGGAATCAAGAGATACATACTTCGAGAAGCCGCCCCAGAGGCGGGGAGGTATCTGTTTGATTCCGAACTTGGCCAGCCAAAATTTGACAGCGCTTCAATTCCAATGACCGCGGAGCCACCGCTGGAGAAAGTTGTTGACTACCCGCTTCAAGTTGAAGGCGACACATTTCTGATTACGGCGCTGCAGATGGGCAATCCAAACTGCTGCATTTTTGTTGAAGACTTCGAAGCACTTGACTGGCGTCGTATTGGGAAGGCAATTGAGATTCACAAAGCCTTTCCGGAACGTACGAATGTGACGTTTGTTCGTGTCCAAGACAGGCAGACCATTGAGCTGCGCATTTGG
Source organism: Pyrinomonadaceae bacterium (assembly GCA_035283325.1). GTDB lineage: Bacteria > Acidobacteriota > Blastocatellia > Pyrinomonadales > Pyrinomonadaceae > PSRF01. The sequence goes on from DATEUF010000389.1 coordinate 11,320, forward strand.
GAACGGGGGGTTGGAGAAACGACAGCCTCGGGAACTTGTTCCTGCGCGGCGGCCATCGGCGCGATGATTAAAGGCCAAACGGATCGCACAGTGAACGCTTTGATGCCGGGTGGCGAAGCGAGAATCCAGTGGCGCACCGACTCGGAGGTTGTGATCACAGGCACGGCTGAAGTAATTTATTCTGGCGACTGGCTCTCCAAGCCCCTGGCTCGAGCCTGAGGCTCAGAGACGCCAAGTGTCGCGTATTACCGACCCATGCATCGCCGGACTTGAATTCTTCTTCGAGTCCGCAAGGCTCGCCATGAACTCTCCCAGCCCCGACTTAAGTTGTGCAAAATTTGGCATGACCGCTCTCAGGCTATCTAGCCTGTTTGCCTTGGGGTTCGCGTTTCTGCTGTATGCGGGTTGTGCTGGAGGAGTAAAGAAGACGGAGGCTGAGCCCAAACTCCGAGAAACTGCCAAAGTGCCCGTTGCTATTCCGGAATGGCTGGGTAACCCAGGGCGAAATTTTTACGGAAACGGCCCCTGGCCAAGGGACCCGCTGCGGGTTGTTTGGACGTTCGAAACGGGGATGACGGCCGGCCGCTTACATAAGGATCCGTGGGGCGGCTCGAGTTGGCCCGGTCAACCGTCCATAGCGGCAAACCGCGTCTATTTTGGCTCAGCCGACAGCTATCTCTACTGTCTCGACGCGCGTGATGGAACGATTATCTGGCGCTTCAAGACTGAAGATAGCCTGAAAGCGACTCCCACACTCGCCGGTGATCGGGTCATAGCAAGCGGTTTGGATCACTATGTTTATTGCCTGAATTCCAAGAATGGCGGACTTTTGTGGAAGTACAAAACGGACTTTGAGGTCGATTGTTCGGCGACCGTAATTGATGGTCGGGTCTATTTCGGCGGCGAGGATGGCTATTTCTATTGTCTGCGACTCGACGACGGCTCAATAGTCTATAAGACGCCGCGGCTCGGATCGATGGAAGGAAGCTTTTCGGTGATTGATGACCGGATATATATCGGAACGGAACAGGGTTACCTTTACTGCCTGCAAATGAGTGATGGCTCTGTGGTCTGGAGGGCCGAGATAGGCGCCGACTCTGACTCCACGCCGGCAGTGGCAAATGGGCTGGTCTACACAGCCGCCGAGGACGGGTATGTCTACTGCTTTCGTCAGGAGAACGGTGAACTGGTGTGGAGATTCAAGGCCGAGGGGGGTCTGAGCCGATACTATAAGGAACGCAGCGGTTTTTGGGCCAGCCCCGTGCTAAAGAACGATCGGGTCTTTATTGGCTCTAATAATGGTTATATGTACTGCTTGACAGCTGATAAGGGCGAGATTGTCTGGAAGCATCTCGTCCGCGGGCCAATCTGGGGCACCGCACCAGTGGTTGACGGTCGGGTGGTATTCGGTGACAAGGCAGGCTGGATGTACATGCTTTCCGAGCAGAATGGTGAGCGCATTTGGGAGTTAAAGATTGGGGAAAACATTAATGCCACGCCGGCAATCCTTAACGGACGGGTCTACATCGGAGCATTTAATGGCAATCTTTACTGTCTAAACTGATGATTTACCTGGTTGATAACACCATAGATGGACAGGGTGCCAGTCCTCGCGAACTGCACGCGGCGCTCTTGCGAATGAACGCGGATCTCGACGTCCTGGTCGAGCCCTTTCATGTAGTTTCCATGCAAAGACTGGCGGAGCTGAACCCTTCCCATATTGTGCTGAGCGGGCAGAGTCATCCCTGGGCTCAATACTCCCCACGCTCGCTCTCCGGAGTGCTGGAGGTCATAAAGACGGCGAAGACACTGCCAATTCTGGGAGTCTGTGGTGGCCACCAGCAGATTGCACTTGCTTATGGTGCCAGGATCGATCTGATGGAAAGGCTTGAACCAGGCGAGGGGTACGAGGGCGCGCGCCGGGAGCGTGGATACTTACCAGTAGAAACCGACGGCGCGGGAATTTTCCGGAACCTGCCCAATCGATTTACGGTATGGCATTCACATTTCGACGAAGTCAAAGAGTTGCCCGTGGGATTCCGCCGAACAGCCTGGAATGAGACGTGTGCCGTTCAAGCGATGGAGCACTCGAGTCGTCCGGTGATGGGTGTACAGTTCCATCCGGAGCTTTTCAATGACGAGCATCCCGCTGGCCGGCAGGTACTGGAAAACTTCCTCGCACTTTAGTGCCAGGAGGCCAAAATTCAAAGCCGCTTCTGTTTGTTTCGAAAATATAACAATTCGGCAAGACCAACAAATGCAGGCACTTAGCTTGCATTCACGGGGCTAATCGGGAACCATAACCTTTGCCGCCGCCGGGCTCTGTGCTAGGGTTTTGAAGAACAAGCGAGTTTATGCTCGCTTGTTTTTGTTTTTTCGATCATTGCTTTTGAGTTCTTTTTCAGCGGGTGCATCAAGGATGCAAGCCCCCAACTCCGGTCGACGTCGCGACGACTCCTATGGATCGGAGGTCGAGTCTTGGGAAAGAAAGGACTCGCGCAGAACGCTGAAGAAGCAGGCAATAAACTTCGGACAGGAGACCCGACCAGAATGAAATCTATGTTTAGTGGAAGCGCATTCATCGCCGTGGCGCTTCTTTCCAGCTCTTTCTTATTATCGGCGAGACCGTCAATAGCAGAGACTCTACTTTCTGTAGCTCAACAACCGCAATCCGAGGCCCAACCGCCCTCGCCAGCATCTCCGGCACAACAGCCTCAACCCGCGGCGCCCGCGCAACAGCCGCAACCGCCACAGCCAGCTCAGCCAAGTCGACCGCCCCAGCCGCCGCAAGAAGGGCAGCAGCTATCGCAACCGGATCAGCCGGCGGAGCCGTCGCCGCCGCTGCAACCACCGGCTCCACCGCAGGAAAGCGGATCAGTGGCAATTTGCGTTTCGCCGGTTGCCGATTTGAAGTCTGGTGCCTCGGGCTCTTCCTCGACCAAGGCTGGGTCAAACCCGGCAGACGTTCCGAAATCCAGCTTGGCGCCAGCAAGCCGCTACGTGGCAACCGCCTACAGTCTGAGAGGGCGTACGGCCAGCGGTAAGTACACCAGTCGAGGAGTTATTGCCGCAGATCCTTCGGTGCTGCCATTGGGTTCGCGCGTGCGCCTCGAGGCCGCGGCCTATACAGGTGAGTATCTGGTGGCCGATACCGGTGGCGCAGTACGTGGCCGCAGGATTGACATCTGGACGCCAAGTACCCGGGAAGCGCGCCGATTTGGCCGTCGAACTGTGAAGTTGACCGTTCTCTGTTACGGTCCGCGGCGGGCTCCCCGAATGAAGCGAGTCAGAACCTAGACCTGGAGCAATCGATTTAGAGATCAAAGGCAGGAGGATCAGTCCTCCTGCCTTTTTTGTCCTTTTCTATTGCCCGGACCGACACTAATGCAAGTTCGGATTACATGTTAAGATTCTGCTAACAATAGTCAGGACTGAGGTGGCAGCTTCTTGCCAATCGCACCGAATGACGTGCAGCAACAGGTTCTGCCCGCTGAACCGCTAGTTGAGGTCACGAGAGGTCGGATTACTGAGTCGCGGCACCGCGGGCACATCGTCGTCGTAGAGCCCGATGGCAGGACAGTCGCCGAACTTGGCAGTCCTGATACTGTTACCTACCTGCGATCCTCGGCAAAACCTCATCAAGCTCTGCCATTAATAGTTTCGGGGGCCGCAGACCACTTCGGTTTTACTGCGAAGGAGATGGCTCTTGCCTGTGCCTCGCACAGTGGCGAACCGATCCATACCGCCATTGTGGTTTCCATCCTCGAGAAGATAGGATTGTCATCGTCGGCTCTGAAATGCGGTGCGCATGAACCTTTCAGCGCGGAAGTGACGCGCAAGTTGCGGGAGAATGGCGAAAGGCCAAATGTGCTGCAAAACAACTGCTCCGGCAAGCATGCCGGCATGCTGGCGTTAGCCCTGTACCTCGGTTCGCCGCCAGATAGTTACGACCAGCCGGACCACGCGGTGCAGTTGGCCATCGCAAGGATCATCGCGCAATTCTCTGGAGTACCCGCAGAGCAGACGGAGGTCGGGGTAGACGGGTGCGGCGTACCGGTTTTTGGCATAAGCATCAGGGCGATGGCAATAATGTACGCACGTTTAATTGCTCCCCCTGAAGAGTTTGGGCCGGACATTGGAAATGCGTGCCGCCGAATTGTGTCGGCTATGACGAGCTATCCGGAATTGATCGGCGGCACCGCTGAGCGGCTAGACACTGAAATGATGCTGGCTGCGAGCGGCCGTTTGATATCAAAGGTAGGCGCCGAAGGTGTTTACACAGCGGCTGTGCTGCCCTGCGAGCAGTGGCCGCGTGGCCTTGGACTGGCGCTCAAAATCGAGGACGGCGATGATCATCGCGCCAGACCGACGGTCGTAATAGAGGCGTTGCGCCAGTTGGGTGTATTGCGTGACGAGTCTCTCAAGGCACTCTCTCGTTATGCATCATTCGGAGTATTGAACCGGCGCGGAGACGTTGTCGGAGCTGTCCGTCCCCATTTTCAGTTGAGTAATATCGGTTTCAACGATGTCAGCCGCGCAACCAAATAGTCATTCACGTCAATCGCCTCCGACGCTCCGAGACGCTGAGGGAAGAATTGACGTCGATTGCGTCCCCGACGTCGTCCAGTGGTTTCTCGACTATGACGAGCGGGTCGCAATCATAAGGCATCCGCGTGTGGAAGAAGTGTTTCAATGGAAGCAGAAATTCAGTCAATCAGCAGGTGAGGAGGTCTTCATCTTCAACGCTGCTGAAGATCGATTGGCAATCGGCATCGTCCAAGCGCTGGCTGAGAATTCCACCGAAGCGGACCTACACTCCTGGATCAGCCAACTGCTAAACGCCCTCGAAGAATCTTCGCGGGCGAACGAGGCAGCGTCCGAGAGTAACCAATTGGATCTGGGAGAGGCGACGTCCGTCATCAAGGAGGCGGAAAAGATCCCTATTGCAGAAGAGCGTCATGAATTTCTTCTGAATTGCTGGATTGAGGCGCTTTGTACGGCCGAGGCGCGGGTTTTGGGTTGGTTTTATAAGGAATTCTATGGACGCCCCTACGAGCCCTCCCGAGCACTGTTTCCCCCATCATGAATTGATGGGCCTTAGGTTATTGAGCTCTCGCTGCCTTGCCATAACTCCCGCCCACCACGGGGCTAAACCTCCAATGCTGGTCCAACGGTTTTGAGCGAGCGATTATCGTTCGACCGTACAGCTGCCAATGTACGGAACGTGTACGTGTTCACATCGAAATTTTACGTTTGAAAATCGCTGCCGTGGGTTTTTCTTGGATATTGGTCCTCTAACAAGGCGACTTGGGAGGCGCACCCCGCTGGCACGGTCATTGCCAAGGGGAATCTCGAACAAGAAGGGTAGGATAAGGGTAAATCGGGTCAGGCTCGGAAACTGCGGTGAGTGGAAGCTTTGGGGGAGGCAACCTCTCATGGAATTTTAGGCAGGTGGTGACTCTTTCGGGGGAACGGGGTTATTACTTGTGCGTAGTTGAAGAGCGATAGTTGCGAGTTGCTGATCGTCGTCCTGACGGGGCTTGGGGGAGCCTCCCAGGAAGATCAGCAGCTCGCACCTTTTTGCATTAAGGCTCGTTTACGGTAGCAACTTAGTCTCTGAAAGGCCTCAATTTCCCCTGCCAAGTAGCCTTGATGGATCGGTTTGGGGTGTCATCTCATCGAGGTTTAGACGAAGCATTCCTCCCGCATCGGAAAAGGCCTCGTCAGTCTTTTGCCGGGCACGTCGTCGCGTGAAGAGAATACCGCCAAAAAGCCCCCCAACGCCCAGGCAGATGAGTAGGGCCAGTGCTGAGGCTTTCACGACAGCTACGAAAACTCCCAGCGTGGTCTCGGTATACTGTCTTTGTGCGTCCAGAAGCAGGTACGGATTTTCACCGAGCCACTGCACGACCTGCTCATATTTGACCTGGTCGATTAGCTGATTGGCTGCCTGTACGCTCTCAGCATTAAGGACAAACACTAGATAGTTTCCCACGCGCCGGTAGGCTGTAGGTGCTGGCTGTCCTGTCTGCCAGAGTTCCTTCAATTTCGTGCTGACCAGGCGGTCGTTGTCACCCGCCAACTGTGGGGTAGAGAATTCAATGACCACAAGTTGCGAAGTCTCATACGGAGCGATAACCGCTTGCGCTCCGCCTTCAAACGCAAGGACCTGAAAGACCTGCTGATTGCCGGTGGCATTTAAGAGCTCGCCAAAATCAGTCACATACAGTGAATGCCCTTCCTTTGTTTGCCAGTCGGGCAAGTGCTTTACCAGAACGGGAATGTCCCCATCGCCCGGATCCAAAGGATTAGCCACCAGCCGTGCAAGCGCAACGAGCTCCCCCGGTTCTTGGGATCTCAAACCCAACTGTGTGATTCTTAGAAAACTCCGACCCTTAAATAGAACTAGCTGGCGAGGAGAAATTGCCGAGGCTGTACCGACATCACCTACAGTAATTTGTTCCTCTCCTTGCCCTTGTCGAAGCTTGCGCAGGAAGAATGTGAAAAGCCCGTACGCTTCGGCCTCGTTATGAGCTCGGATAAGCTCAACAGTGAACCTCCTACCCGACAATGAAACGAAATCCGCTTCCACGCCAGTGAGGGCTGATTGCCGCGGTATGTCTTGAGCGACGGTCGAAAGCGGTCTGAGGGAGCTGAATTGCCGGTACCCATTCAGATGGCGGGGAAGTGTTTTAGCGAGCTCGGGCGCGACGGATTGGGCCAGCCCAGCGGGAGCGACCGCCACAACCAGTAACAAGATTGACGCAAATCTGCGTATTACCAGATCCTGCAAGTCTTCACCTCGATTAATCACACTTCCACCCCGCACAGGTTATTTTTAGAACCCCAAGTTCATTGGATGTTCCCTGAACGGTGCCGCGTTGGCGTCGGAATCAGTCTACTGCCACCGCCGGAGTTCGCGCAAAAGCAGATCGGCGTAGTATCGAGGCTTGTTGATGTTATGCAGAATGGTGGAACCACCGAGCTCGCTGGCATTATCGACAATGACGTCGCCGAAACCCAGAATCCGCTGGGGAATGGTGGTCGACACCGTAACGTCCTGAACCTTGCTGAGCGGAATGTTGCGGGTGGTGCGGGCGATCAAACCGGTATCGATCTCGATTTTGGCATCCGTGAGTTTATAGCGAATCATGTTTCGCCTGAGGTGGTAGTAGGCAGGAATAAGCAGCAAAGCAAGAGCGAGAGGGATCGATACATATGCCGGCACATCAATGAGCGCGAGCAGAAACACAAGCGCAACGGCGCCCAGGACAGCCATTGCATAGCCCAATTTGACAAAAATCAAGGTGGGACGCACGGAGAAGATTGTCCGTTCGACTGCGTCAGATTCTTGAGCTACGGGTACACCACTTCCAGTTCGAGCCAGCCGAGTCATCTCCGGATCTGTGGCCGCCGAACCGCATCCCGAGCAAAAGCGCACGCCGGGGGGGATGTAAGAGCCGCAATTGGAGCAGTGCATACGGCTTCAGCCTTTGCTGCGGCCCTAATCTGGCAAAGACGCCGGGGGCCTTGCTATTGAAATCGCAGGTACGCGGCCCAAACCTTTCGGGCTATTCGCCAGTTTCTACTGGAAAGCCCGCAGCCTTCCATGCATCAAAGCCGCCCAGTAGCGCAGCCGCGTTTTCAATTCCGTTTGTTTTGAGGTTGACCACCGCACCGGCGGACGTATGCTCGGCTGGTCAAGAGCAGTACGTGACTATCAACTTGTTACGTGGTAGTTCCTGGAGGTGGCTCAGAATAGCAGTGTTTGGAATCAGTTTTGCTCCCGGGATGTGCCCCGCATAGTAAGAACCTTCATTGCGCACATCAACGACCACAGCCTGATTCTTCGCCAGGAGATCTCTCAACTCGGTGGGTGTGATGCGGCGCGCGCCGTCAGGATAACCACTCGTCGCCGGTGTCGCCTTAGTTACATTTGACTGGGCACTGTTTTCCTGAGCCGACTGGCAAGCAGTCAAGGCAGCCACCAGGAGGCTGAAAATCGCGAAATAGGGAAGAAGCCGCATCAACGAACCTCCAGTACACCTAATAAGTACGCTTGCTAATTTCTAACGTCCGCACCAGTTTTGTCAAACTGCGGTAAATTAACTAATTTCCCGACTTGGTTGGAAATCCCGCCTTTACCATCGCGTCGTAGCCGCCGAGGACTGCCGCGACATCCTTGATCCCCTTTTCATTGAGTATTTGCGCCGCCCGGGCGCTCGAGTGCTCGGCAGGTCAAGAACAGTAGGTGGCAATCAATTTGTTTTTGGGTAACTCGCTGTACCGCGCGGCCATTTCGGTTACCGGAATCGTCAGCGCGCCCTTTATGTGACTGACCTGGTACGCCCCCAACCCTCGCACATCGACTATGACCGCCTTGCCCTTCTTGAGTGCGGTCCGTAATTCCGCAGGGGTGATTCGACGCACACCATCTCCCCCCTCCTGTTGCGACGTCGCCGTCGTTCCGGCTGCAGAAACTATCAGCGACAAAGTAAGGAGAATGGCTGCAAGCGCGACTTGAGTAAACTTAGTCATAATTACCTCTTCCGAACCTCTTCTTATTTTCTACCATCCTGAGCTTGGTATCGTAAAGCTCAGAACCTAGGGTGGATACAGGAAGTCGTGCCCAATCCCGTTCATTCAAAACTCTGGAGCCACAACGACGGTCAGTACAGTCCCCAACATTCACTATAGTTTTAATACTGGGCAGTTCGAAGAAGAATTCTTCTGTTTTTCGGCGCGCGTGATATAGTCTGAGTTCACCCAAACAGCCGGAGATGAGGACTTTTCGTGCTTGAGCCCGAGACGAGTAACGTGAAATGGGCCAAGGTGATCGATCACACCCGCTGCATCGGTTGCCATGCTTGCACTACGGCCTGCAAGTCGGAAAATCTTGTTCCGCTTTCGGTTACGCGGACCTACGTAAAACACGTCGAGGTGGGCGTCTTTCCTCAGGTGCGTCGGGCCCATCAGGTTACTCGGTGCAATCAGTGCGAGTTTGCCCCTTGTGTGACTGCCTGTCCCACGACGGCAATGTTCAAGCGTGCGGATGGAATAGTCGATTTCAATAAGTCGATCTGCATTGGATGCAAGGCTTGCATGGCTGCCTGCCCTTACGATGCTATCTTCATCAACCCCGAGGACCATTCAGCTGAGAAGTGCAATTTTTGTGCGCACAGGATTGATGTCGGACTCGAACCGGCCTGCGTAGTAGTGTGTCCGACCCAGGCAATACTCGTTGGCGACCTAAATGATCCTCGGAGCTATGTAACGCAGATAATCAATCGGGAACCGGTTGCGGTGCGCAGGCCCGAGAAGGAGACCTTGCCTAAACTTTTTTACAAAGGGGCTCATCAAGCCACCCTTGATCCGTTAGCCGCGCGGCGACCGGAGGGTGGGCTTTTGATGTGGAGCGAACAACAGTACAACTCCACTCAGGTGGTTTCAGGAAACCCAAACTTCAACAACAGCTCCGCTGCTGCTTTGCTTTCCTATGACGTGGCGCACGCAATTCCCTGGGACTGGAAAGTGAGCATCTACACCTGGACAAAAGGAATCGCGGCAGGATTGTACCTAGTCGCTGCTTTACTGGTCGTGTTTGGCTTTCTCCCGGCAGATGAGCCGCTTTGGCTGTGGGTTACACCTGTTATTTCAGGAATATTTCTCGCCATCACCGGAGGGTTGTTGATCTGGGACCTCGAACATCCGAAGAGATTTTATCTGATTTTTACAAAACCACAGTGGAGAAGCTGGCTAGTTAGAGGCGGATTTATTATTGCTGCTTACTCGCTTCTGCTTTTAATTCACTTTTGGGGGAGTTGGTTGGGCGCGGATTCGTTGCCGCGTCAGCTGATCATTCTGGGGTTGCCGCTTTCAGGGTTAACAGCAATCTATACAGCGTATCTTTTCGCGCAGGCCAAGGCGCGCGATATGTGGCAGAACCCGTTGTTGCCGCCACATCTGTTGTGTCAGGCATTAGTGCTGGGCTCAGCTATGTTGTTGCCTATAGCTTCGAGATATCGACCCACTGCGGATCTTGGAGCAGATGTCATCACGCCCTTGCTGTGGATACTGGCGGTAACAAGCCTGGTGCATCTTTTGATGGTCTGGGGCGAGGTATCGCTGGCACATCCCACTGCGCATGCACGGTTGGCAGTTTGGGAAATGTTGCGTGGGAGGTACCGCAGCGATTTTTGGATTGGGATGTTGCTATCCAGTCTCGGCGGGTTAATTCCGTGGTTGGCGTTATTTGGAGTTGTTGGTATCTCCTTCGGAATTGGTGCTGCCCCGATGGCCTTAATTGGCCTGATGCTACATGAGAATGCCTATGTGCAGGCAGGGCAGTCAGTGCCGTTGGCTTAGAGGGTTTTGAGTTTGGAGTCTAGAGTCTGGAGTCTGGAGTGCGGCAACTCGCGACTGCTGTCTTCGTGCGGTTTCGTGTAACAAACCTCTAGAATTTTGTTTTTCTGCGATCATGTGATTTCGTGGATCGACCCTTTGCTAACGGAAGGTGATCCACTAAAACACACTAAAAATGGAAAGAATGAACTGGCCTAATAACCTAATTAAGAAATTTTATTGCGAGACACGAAACTAGTTGCTCGACGAATTGACTCCTAACCAGCTGAATTGAAAAGGAAATAAACGAAGTGAAGCCGGACGGCGCCGAGCGAGTAAAAATTGAAGAAGGCGGAACGTTCTATCCTGGCCCCAGCCGCAGTCACCTGGCGGCCTTTCCTCCAAAAGAACGCTGGGACGACTGGACCGAGCTCGATTCACGTGCCTGGCCCGAGCGTAAAGAGCGCTACTATACACTGGTCCCTACTACTTGCTTCAACTGCGAGTCGGCTTGCGGCTTACTTGCCTACATCGACAAGGTCACGCTCGAGGTGCAGAAGTTTGAAGGCAACCCCGAACATCCGGGCTCTCGCGGCCGGAACTGCGCGAAAGGGCCTGCCACAATCAATCAGATAAACGACCCCGATCGAATTCTCTATCCACTGAAAAGGAAGGGGAAACGTGGTCAAGGTGAATGGGAGCGAGTCACGTGGGACGAGGCGCTGGATGACATCGCCGGGCGCCTGCGCAAAGCAATTGTAGAGGGCAGGCGCAACGAAATCATGTATCACGTGGGGCGGCCCGGCGAAGATGGGTTTACTGAACGCATCTTAGCTGCCTGGGGCGTCGATGGTCACAACTCGCACACAAACATCTGCTCCTCAGGCAGCCGCGAAGGTTATCAACTGTGGATGGGGTTGGACCGCCCCAGCCCCGACCATGCAAACGCGAAAGTCATCCTGCTCATCAGCGCCCATCTCGAATCGGGTCATTACTTCAACCCCCACGCGCAGCGGGTGATTGACGCTAAAGCGTCAGGCGCGAAATTGATCGTCTTCGATACTCGGCTTTCGCATACAGCCACTCACGCCGACTATTGGATCGCACCTCATCCCGGCTCAGAAACCGCTATCCTTTTAGCCGTCGCCAACTATTTGATTCAGAACGATCTCTATAATCGCGACTTTGTCAGGCGTTGGTGGAATTGGGAAGAATGCCTTAGGGTCGAACACCCTGATGTATCACCAGCCTTCGAGAATTTTGAACGGGCGCTGAAAGAGACTTACGGCGATTACTCCTTCGAGTTTGCCGCGCAAGAATCGGGCGTGGACGCGCGAGTGATTGAGGAGATCGCCAGGCTGGTGGCGACAGCGGGCACACGCTTCTCCAGTCACAACTGGCGCAGTGCCGCATCCGGCGTCAGCAATGGTTGGACCGTGGCGCGGGCGCTGTTCATGCTCAATGCTTTGTTGGGAGCTGTGGCGACGGAGGGTGGTGTCTTTCCAAATGCGTGGAACAAGTTTGTGCCAAGGCCTATCCACGTGCCGCCGCACCCAAAGATGTGGAACGAAACCACCTGGCCGGCTGAATACCCGCTCTCGATGCACGAGATGTCGTTTCTACTGCCGCATCTGTTGAAGGATGGACGCGGCCACCTCGAAGTCTATTTCACACGTGTCTACAATCCGGTCTGGACCAATCCAGATGGCTTCTCCTGGATCGAAGTACTAACGGATGAGCAGTTGATCGGCTGCCATGTTGCTCTCACTCCCGTTTGGAACGAAACTTCATATTTTGCGGATTATATCCTGCCTATGGGACTCGGGCCTGAACGCCACGACCTTCATTCGTATGAAACGCACGATTCGCAATGGTTGGGTTTTCGGCAGCCGGTGTTGAAAGCTGCGCGACAACGATTTGGTGAACAGGTGCGCGATTCACGCGAAGTCAACCCTGGTGAAGTTTGGGAGGAAAATGAATTCTGGCTTGAGCTGACCTGGCGCATCGATCCAGACGGCGGCCTGGGAATACGTCAGTTTGTTGAATCCAAAAAGGTTCCAGGCTCAGGCCTAACTGTTGATGAATACTATGCCTGGATTTTTGAAAACTCTGTTCCCGGACTCAACGAGAAGGCGGCCGCTGAAAACCTGAAGCCGCTGGAATTTATGCGGCGCTATGGCGCTTTTGAAGTGAAGAAAAAAGTGGGCGCCATCTATGAAGAACCCGTTCCTGCTGACGAGCTCGAGGATCTAAACGAAGATCTTTTTGGCCGTGTATTTTCGCGAGCTCCGAAACCTGCGGCAGCGAATATAGTGCCCCTACCCACTCCGGACGGGGACGCAGACGGCCGGCGGTTTGTTGGAGTCAGGATTGACGGAAAGATTCTCCGTGGTTTCCCTACACCCAGCGGTCGCCTTGAGTTCTACTCGTCGACCCTCGCAAATTGGGGTTGGCCCGAACTTGCCATTCCCACATACGCCAAAAGCCATGTCCACAAGGACAGCCTGAAACCGGATGAGACAATTTTGATTTCAACCTTCCGTCTTCCGGTGCAGATCCACACACGTAGTGCGAATGCGAAGTGGCTAAACGAAATTGCACATACTAATCCTCTATGGCTTCATACGGACCACGCCCGGAAGCTTGATGTACGTACCGGCGACCTCGTGCGGGTGGAGACCGAGATTGGATACTTCGTGGTCCGCGCCTGGGTTACGGAAGGTATTCGTCCGGGCATTGTAGCTTGCAGCCATCATATGGGACGTTGGAAACTGGCTGAACAAGGTCAGAAGCAGTTGATGGCTACGGTGAAGCTCGAGCATCAGGGTAGTATATGGGGATTGAAGCGTGAGAAGGGTGTCGAGCCATTCGCGTCAGATGATCCAGATACCCTCAGGATCTGGTGGAATGATGTTGGGGTGCATCAGAACCTGACGTTCCCGGTCCACCCCGATCCAATTTCAGGAATGCATTGCTGGCATCAGGTGGTCCGGGTGAAGAAAGCTAGACCAGGGGACGATTATGGCGACATCTCGGTTGATACCGAGAAATCACGCGCTGTTTACAGGAAGTGGCTCGCGATGACGCGTCCTGCGAGCCGGTATTCGCCCGATGGGACCCGGCGTCCTTACTGGATGCTACGGCCCTTGAAACCAGCAAGAGAGTTTTACGCGTTGCCTGTCGACTCCGCGCAGTAAGGAGAAATTTATGTATTTCAAACAGTTCTATCTGGGCTGTCTCGCGCATGCCTCCTATTTGCTTGGTTCGGAGGGCGAGGCGGCGGTTGTAGATCCGCAACGGGATGTCGAGCAATATCTTACGGAAGCCGAAGCGCAACAGCTAAAGATCAAATACGTGATTGAGACGCACCTGCATGCTGATTTTGTCAGTGGACACCGAGAATTAGCGGAGCGCACTGGCGCAGAGATTGTCTTTGGTGAAAAGGCAGATGTAGCGTTTCCACATCGCCCGGTCAGGGAAGGCGATGAAATCAAGATCGGGAAAGTGACTTTACGGATTTTGGAAACACCGGGCCATACTCCGGAAAGTATCTGCGTCCTGGTGAGCGATACAGAAAAAAGTCAACAACCGCAGAAGCTCTTATCAGGTGACACACTTTTCATTGGCGATGTAGGCCGGCCCGACCTCGCAGGCGCCAAGGGTTTCACTCCCCAACTGATGGCCGAGATGATGTACGACACTCTCCACAAGAAACTGTTGCAATTGCCGGATGAAACTGAACTGTATCCGGCACACGGAGCAGGTTCCATGTGCGGTCGCAATATGTCGAAGGAAACGTCTTCAACTATTGGCGAGCAGAAGAGAGTTAACTACGCTCTCAAGCCCATGTCGAAGGATGAATTCGTCCGAATGATGACTGCAGACCTTCCCGAAGCCCCAGTCTATTTTTCGAAGGATGCTGAGATAAACCGAACCGGCGCCCCGGCCCTTCACGATCTCCTCCGTCCAGCTAGATTATCGCCGAATGAAGTGACGAAACTCGCCCAACAAGACCATATAATCCTGGACGTACGGCAGGCAGCGGATTTTGGGGCCGGCCACGTGCCCGGTGCGATTAATATTGGCCTTAACGGCCAATTTGCCATGTGGGCAGGATCGCTGATTTCGCTTAAAACGCCTATCGTCATCGTGGCCGAATCTGAGCGGCAGGTAGACGAAGCGGTGACTCGCCTCGCCAGGGTTGGCATTGAGAGCGTGGCCGGATATCTGGACGGCGGAATGCTTTCCTGGCATGAGGCTGGGCTGGATACCGGAACGGTGCCGCAGATCACAGTGGACGATCTGAATCGTTTGCTGGAGACGGAGACTCAATTGCAAGTCATAGATGTGCGTCGTCCACCGGAGTATCAAGGTGGCCATGTGCCACGAGCCGTGACTGCACCACTATCAATTCTCAGCGAACGCGTATCCAGTTTGGGATTGGATACGGCCAAGCCCACGGCGGTAATTTGCGCTGGCGGTTATCGTTCGAGCGCCGCGTCCAGCATTCTCGAGCGAAACGGTTTCAGTGACCTCCTGAATGTGACAGGTGGAACAAGCGCCTGGATAAATCGAGGATTTGCTGTGGAAGTGTCGCCGGCAAAGTAGCTTTGTTTTCCCGCGTGCTTAAAGCTTTTAGCCCTTTTGCTCTTGGCCTCCACATTGCTGAGGGTGACCACACCGCAGTGAGGTTAAGCCCATCGATCCCTTCACCTTTAAACTACTAATCTGGGTTGCCATCGTCGTGATCGCCACTCTGCACGGCTACGGCGCTGCCTGGCTGGCGATCTGGATGCTCTTTCACCCGTACAAGCCGCTGAAGCTTTTCGGCCTCACGGTCTGGCCCCAGGGAATGATTCCGCGACATCGCGAGCGACTTGCCAAATCGATCGGCAACGCAGTTGGTAACGAACTGGTTTCGCAGGAGACAGTGTTCGATGCCTTATTCGAAACCAGTTTCTTTCAGCGCAAGGTGGAAGAATTTGTAGATGCTTACACAACGGATCTTCTGAGCACCGTCTATCCGTCATTGATTGATGCCTTGCCGGCCCAAGCCCGCGCTCCGATCCTCGACACGATTTCGGCGCTTCAACTCCGACTCGCAAAATATATTGAGGCGATGCTGAGGAGCGAGGAGGCTGCCGAAGTAATCTCGCGATTCGTTGATCGACAAGTAGATGCGTTTTTGGCTCGCAGAGTGGATGACACGCTTAGCGAGCAAGCCTTTGAAGGGATTCTACGGTTCGTGGAAGAACGCTACCAACAGTTGGTTAATGAGGAGGGCTTTGAACGGAAAGTAAGAGAGTTCGTGTCCGGACGCCTGGATGAGCTGGCCCATAGCGATGCCTCGCTAGCCGAAGCCTTCACCCCGGAAACCGTCGTCTTTATCAAAGAACGCATCGACCAACAGGTGCCACCTGTTGTCCATCACCTCGCCGATATCGCTGCCAGCCCAAACACACGCAAACAGCTTGGTGGACTCATCAAGAGAGAAGTTGACGAGTATTACCAGCAACTATCGCTTCTTAGAAAAATCTTTATCTCGCGTGAACGCATTCATCGCGAAGTGGACGACCTGGTAAACAAAACCTTGCCACGCCGTGTTGAAGAGTATCTGCGCGGTCCGGCGTTTGAACAGGAAGCGGAAGCGTTCTTGGATACAACCGTCGACAATGTGCTGGCGCGACCGCTGAACCAGATCGTAGGACAGATCGATCATGAAAAGTTGGAGCTCATTAAGAATCAGATTGCGGATCAATTGCTAGAGCTGGCGCAAAACCCGAAACTTGCTCGGTCAGTGTCGGCATATGTAACCGATGCTTTGGAAGGCCTACGACCTCAGACTCTGGCAGAGGTATTTCAACACGGCAACCCGGAGTCGGTGGCACGTCTGAAGACTTACTTAACCAGGACTTCGCTCGCCTTTCTGTCGCGCGAAGATACAGCGCGAACGATAAACGCGATCATGAGTTCGCAAGTCGAACGATTGCTGGTGGCGCCGATCGGGCGACTAGCCGATCACGTTTCGGAAAATGCGGTCAAACGGGCCAGTTCAGCCCTCGTGGAACGGATAACAAGCGCCGCCCGGGAACGTTTGCCAGTCGCTATTACTGAGTTTGATATTGGTGGCCTGGTTAGAAGGAAAGTCTCTGATTATCCCACAGAAAAGCTGGAAGCGTTGGTCTTATCAGTAGCCTCACACCACTTGAAAACAATAGAGCTCTTTGGCGCAATAATTGGATTCTTTATTGGTGTGGGTCAGGCACTCTACTTCTGGTTTAGTCCGGCAATCAACCAGTGGTTGAATACTGTGGCGAGGTAAAATCCGAATTAGTGGAACATAAATCCCCGGCGAACCGTTCTCTTTTTTGAGCGGCAATCGCTGTTTCTTGTGAAGGAAGTAGCTATGTACTGTGCAACTTGTGGCATACCTTTGGCGCCCGGGTTGAGTTTCTGCAATCGCTGTGGTGCGAGCTTGCGAGAGCGGCAAACAACAAATACGGCACCGATTGCCGCTTTTCTTACGGCTATTACAGTTCTGGGCGTGATTGGGCTGGGTATTATGTTAGGCGGGGCAGTGGCGCTAAGAAACGAAGCTCACCTGGCAGAGGGCGTCATAATTCTTTTCATGACGCTAACCTTTCTAATCGTGAGCGTAACGGAGGTTCTGCTTGTAAGACAACTATCTCGGCTCACTGACGCGTACGAACGGAAGGAGCCCGCGACGCTCCCGCGTCCGGCGTCAGCCGGAGAACTGCCTCCGCCCTTGGCCCGCGATTTAGCCGCGCCGTTTTCCAGCGTCACTGAAAACACCACCCGCACCCTGGAATACTCTCAAAAGGAACCAGGCCGGTGAGTGCCGCCCCGTGGGCCAGAGGACATTGAACATGAAGAGTCTTCTATTGTTACTAGTCGGAATCGTCACCATGACTGCCAATTGCCACTATCGCATTGGGCACGAGGTTATAGGCTCCGGCACACGTCAGGTGCAAAAACGCAATGTGCCAGAATTTACGTCCATCTCGACGGAAGGTGCGTTTGACATCACTATTGTCTGTCAGAAGCCCCAGGACCTGGAAGTTGAAGGAGATGACAATGTTCTCCCATTGGTCAGCACAGAGGTAAGTAAGAACGTTTTGTACCTTAAGAACCTCAGAGGGTATTCCACGCGAGATACTGTCCAAGTCAGGATCGAGGTTCCAAACATCGAGAGTCTGGACTTAAAAAGGCGCGGGCACGATTGATATTTCAGGCATCAAGAATGAGAAGTTTGGTATTGATTCAACCGGCGCTCCGACCATCAAAGCTTCTGGTGAGACGAAGGCGCTCGAGATCGACGCTAGCGGAGCCGGTAAGATCGATACACACCGGTTGCGCGCTGCTCGCGTAGTCGTGGATTCTAAGGGTGTCTCCCGGGTCGAGGTTTACGCCGAAGAGCAGTTGGACGCTACAGTGTCTGGCCCTTCGCAGATTACTTACAGAGGTGATCCAGTAGTAAACAAAAGCATCCATGGTCCAGGCTCGAATCGAAAAGAAGGAGTCTGGTCCAGCCTAACATTAGCGAGCAAGCAGCACTCAGATAATCCCGAGGCGTTAGGGGGCTGCTTGCACCCGCCGGTTTGGTAGTCTCTCAAGCAGGCAAGCAAAAACTCAAGTCAGATGATCTCAAGGTCAAAAGGGCTACTCTCACTACTCAAGTGTGCCAGCAGCACCTCCTGACCCCGAGATCGCCTGACTGGCTGTTTCCTACTTGAATGGTTCCCGCTTGCCAGCCGTAAACTTTTGTGTTGACATTGCAGCGTCCACTGAATAACTATTTGCCATTATCGAAAGGAGCTTCTTCCCCAATGACCTATGTGGTGACGGAACCATGTGTTGACTGCAAATACACTGATTGCGCTGCTGTTTGCCCTGTCGAAGCATTTCATGAATTGTCTGATCGCCTCTACATCAACGCTGACACGTGTATCGATTGTGACGCTTGTGTTCCTGAGTGCCCTGTCGAAGCGATCTTTGCCGATACTAATGTGCCTGAGAACTATGCCCACTGGACGCAGATCAATATAGACGAAGCTCCCAATTATCCGGTCATCAGCCAAAAAATTCCCGCGCTTCATGGACCAAATTGTGCTGGTCCGGAAGAATAGGCAGCTCTAGATTCAACTAATCCGTCCTGAAACTCTATCTGTGTCAAAGTGAAAGATGTTCGTTGGAAAAACCTCTTGACTTGCTGGCTTCCCAAAGGCTAGTGTCAGTTTACTTGTCCTCTACTCCATTTCTTGCCTCTCTAAACCTCAAATTCTCATCGCCTTTGGGGAAGCGAGACTATGAGGAATTCCTGGCGCCGGCGCACTTCATTGCGCGGCAAAAACCGACGCTTGTTGATGCTGGTCACGGCTTCGCTATTTTGTTTAGCGTTGCTGGTTGGTGTCTATGAGCAGCCGGCGGAGTCGGCTCTCCGATCCAGCAGAGTTAACAGCAGCGCTGCTGCTTTGCGCCTGCTTACAAAAGAAAACTCCACGCGGGCAGTCGCCCTGGAATCAGTCACTATGCTTCCTGAGCCCTTCCCGCTTTTTGCTGCACCCGTATTTGGAATCGACAACCGCACGCGAATTATGCTCTTCGCTACTGACCTGACTCTGCTCAGTGGTGAACAAACGTCGGCTGTCAGCGCCGATGCCGAGGATGCGGCCCTCCAGCATTATCCGTTGACGGTGGAATACGTAGGTCCCGTAGCAGGTTTTGAATGGATGAGCGCGGTGGTAGTGCGGCTCAACGATAATTTGGGAGAAGTTGGTGATGTTCTGATCGGGATCACGTACCACGGTGTAACAAGCAATCGCGTGCGTATCGGTCTTGGTCACCTCGGAGGCGGACCTCCTGACGATCCGCCGGCGCCAGTTCCGGACCTCGGACCCGGAGCCAGTCTCCATGGGAAACAGCTCTTTCCATCCGACAACCCCTGGAACAAAGACATCTCGACCAGCCCTGTAGACCCAAATTCAGCGAATCTGATTGCCAGCATTGGCACAAATGTTGGCCTCCATCCAGATTTTGGAACCGTCTATAACGGCGCTCCGAACGGTATTCCGTATGTAGTGGTTAGCGGCACGCAAGCTCTGGTTCCCATTAACTTTACAGCCTACGGTGACGAAAGCGATCCGGGACCTTACCCCGTACCCCAAAACGCGCCAATAGAAGGTGGTCCAACGTCAAACGGAGACCGGCACGTCTTGGTGATCGACCGGGACAACTGGAAACTCTACGAACTAGGTTACGCTTTCCTCGTAAACAATGGCTCAAGTTGGAATGCAAACTGCGGGGCGATATTCGATCTCAATTCCAACGCCTTGCGTCCCGCCGGCTGGACCTCAGCCGACGCCGCCGGCTTGCCAATTTTCCCAGGACTGGTTCGCTACGACGAGGTGTTTGAACAAGGAGAGATCAAACATGCGCTACGATTTACTGTTCAAACCACACGTCGAGCTTACGTCGATCCGGCTCGGCATTGGGCCAGCAGCAACACGAGTCCAAACGTGCCACCTATGGGTATGAGAGTCAGACTGAAAGCCTCATCTAACATATCCAGTTTCTCCCCTGCCATGCAGGTCATCCTGCGAGCCCTTAAGAAGTATGGAATGATTGTGGCCGACAACGGTTCCAATTGGTACATCAGCGGCGCACCGGATCCACGTTGGAACGACGATGAGTTGAGCACGCTCAAGACAATTAAGGGTTCGAATTTCGAAGTCGTCAAAATGGGCACAATCGTCACGCCCTGAGAGGTTGGCTCGAAAGCACACCTCGGTTGTGGCATCATTGCTTGCAAAGTCCCTTGTGGAGCAAGCGCGTGATTACCTGCAGGAAAATGACGTCCGACGCTGTTGCGGATGCCTTCGAGATTTTGAAACAGTTCCTTTCTGAGGACGAACATTACCTCGCCAGCAGCACGGTCTATGGTGACTGCGGGAGCGAGGGATTAAAAAGAGCGCTCGATCTGTTTCTCGCGCGGCCGGAATTGGGATTTGTCTGGCTGGCGTATGATGAAGGCGGGCTCGCAGGAGCTTGCGTCATTTGCTATGCCATCTCTACTTCCATTGGCGGGTTGGCTGCGAAGCTCGATGATGTCTCAGTCAAAGCCGATCGGCGCGGCAAAGGAATCGGCACCGCCTTATTGGAGCAATTGAAAGAACAGTTGCGGAAAGAATCCGTCGGACGAATCGACGTGGCGGTACACGTCGATAATCCAGAGGCACGGCGGTTTTACGAACGACTAGGTTTCCAGACGTTAAATGAAGAGCGCATGGCCTGGGTGATCTAATATCACCGGCGTGAGAGGCTGGCAATTTCCTCAAAATACTTTGCAAAGGCCACCATACCGCCTGAGGCCTGCTGCCAGTCGAAATTTTCGTTGGGCGCATGATATCCATGCTCGGGCAGTGATAAGCCAAGAAACAGCACGGGGCATTTGAGTACCTTCTCGATACTTGTCATGGCGCCGATGGTGCCGCCATCTCGCACAAAAACCGCATCACGCTTAAAAGCAAATTTAACGGCCCGCTTCAGCGCTTCCGGGAGCTCGCCCTCGAGCGATGTGCGAAACGCGGGCGCTGCCGACTCAAACTGAATTTTCACATCCGGGTTTTTCTCCCTTACCGCCGCTCGCAATAGTTTCTTGATCTTCTCCGGATCCTGATTGGGGACCAGCCGGCAAGAGGCTTTCACTTCGGCACGTGGTGGCACAATCGATTTCAGACCAGGACCCTGGTAGCCGCCTACCACCCCATGAACCTCGAACGTCGGTGTGCCCCAGATGCGTTTCATTATTTCGAGAGGGTCCTCTGTTCGTATCAGTTTCAAGTGATGTGCTTTCTTAAAGGCGCTGACCGTGAAACCAGAATTAAGCCAATCGTGTAATTCTTTTTTAGTAGGCGGAATTACGTCATCGTAAAATCCTTTGATCCTGATCTTTCCGGTCTTGACATCGTAAAGGTCGCACACAAGTCTCATGAGTTCCGCAACAGGATTGCGTGAGGCGCCACCCGTTTCTCCTGAATGTGTGTCGGTGGCGCCGGTCTCTAGTGTAAGTAAAAAGCCGAGCAGACCGCGC
Source organism: Pyrinomonadaceae bacterium (assembly GCA_035283325.1). Classification (GTDB taxonomy): domain Bacteria; phylum Acidobacteriota; class Blastocatellia; order Pyrinomonadales; family Pyrinomonadaceae; genus PSRF01. The sequence goes on from DATEUF010000389.1 coordinate 32,771, forward strand.
AAGCCGGCGGAACTCGCCGGCCTCTGCCGGGAAACCCAAACAGTATCGGAGACGATTACGGAATCCGTCCGCAGATTGCGAGCGGCCTTAGAAATGATGGTCTCGAAATTAGGCGAGCCGATCTCTTCTTCGAATTCCCAGAGGAAGCGGATGTTTATTCCGACGCCTGCCTCGAGCGCCGCCCGGGCGCCGTAGAGAGCGGAGAGGGCAGGTCCCTTATCATCGGTCGTGCCGCGTCCGAAGTAAGTGTCGCCATTTTGGGACAGCACAAATGGTTCGGTATTCCAGGGCTCAGTTTCCCGGGAAGCTGGTTGCACGTCCATGTGATTGTAGACAGTGACGCTTGGCAACCCCTTTTCGGCGCCAAAGACACCGTGGACTATCGGATTTCCTTGCCTGGCCTCATAGACTTCCGCTTTGCCGCCAGACTGTTCGATAGTGTTGACCGTTAGTTCCACGCCCTTGCGAATGTCTTCAGCATGCGCTGGATCGCAAGACACTGTGGGCGTTTCTACAAATTGACGGAGTAGTTGCTCAAATTCATTACGGTGGGTTTTCGCGAATGAGAAGAGTTGCTCTCGACCCAGTTCCTCTGCCATGCCTGAATCCTCCAGGTGCGCCTCAGGTTAAGGAAAGCGACTGAGCAGCGCTCGGGTTTGATGGTTATTACGAGAGTGTCATAGTGCACAACCTGGGGACGCATTGTCAAAACAGTCTGGTCTCCTCGGAAACTAAAGGCACTGACCGATCTTTAGGCCCCAGTGGGCGGTCATTTTGTAGGTATGGATGGCGCGCCGCGCAGTCTTCCCTGGCTTATCGAGTGGGACTCAGGGCAACGCTTTACCAAAAAGTAATCACTAAACCTATAGCATTCCAGGGCTCCTTTTTTGCCAACTTGGTTCGAAGTTCAAATGCCCTGCCCGTTCGTGCTATTCTGGCAGCCCGCTCTAACCTTTAAGGGGAGCCGGGCCGGAATCGATCAGGGACAGTTTTGGAGGGTTGCGTGAATAATAGATCTCTTTTGCCGGGCATCTTGTTGCTTTTTGTCGCTTTAACGCTACCAGCGCTTATCTTTGCCCAACAAAATCGCTCGGCGCGACGCCAGCCAGGCAACCCCGCTGAACGCTCCTCCCCGGCCGGCAATTCGGCGAACGCTAAAGCGCCGGTAACTGCAGTAGTTGTGAAGAACGACTTGAGTGAGGCGTTGTCAGTAATCCAGGACAACTACTTCGACGGCAAGAAACTGGACTATAACTCGGTTTTCAAGTCGTCGATAAATGGCATGTTGAACGTGCTTGACCCGCATTCAACGTACTTCGATCCGATTGAATATGCTTCTTTTAAGACTGAGCAGCGCTCCGAATACTTTGGTATCGGGGCGACGATCGATCACTTGAGGCAAGGCGATCAGGTGAACACCTACATTCGCGCTACTTTCGAGGATTCGCCGGCCGCACGCGCCGGTCTGCGCTTTGGCGATCGCATACTGGAGGTTGATGGGCAGTCGATGGCCAATAAGCCCTATCCCGAAGTGCGAAAATTTTTGCTTGGTCCACGCGGCACAGTCGTCAAAGTTACAGTTGAGCATGTGGCTACTCGCGCTCGAGAGACTGTCACAATAACGCGCGATGCCGTGCCGCTCCCTTCCATACCGCAAGTCTACATGATCAAAGAGGGCGTCGGTTATGTAGCTATGACGGGCGGATTCAATTTGACAACCGCTGACGAGTTCCAGGAAGCGCTGCAGGATCTTCACTCAAAAGGAATGAACACACTGATCCTGGATCTACGCGGAAATCGCGGTGGTCTGTTGATTCAGGCGGTTCGCGTAGCAAACTCTTTTCTCAGACGCGATCAATTAATCGTCACGCAAAAGGGGAGGATCAAGGGCAGCTCCGAGATTTTCCGTGCGGTCAATGATGCGCCTGACCCAATACCCCTGGTAGTCCTTGTGAATAGCGAAACGGCTTCGGCAGCCGAGATCGTTGCCGGCGCCTTACAGGATCATGACCGTGCACTGATCGTAGGTGAAACCACTTTTGGCAAAGGGCTAGTTCAGTTGCCCATTCAACTGGATTACGATTCAGCGCTCCTTTTAACCATTGCCAAGTACTTCACGCCTTCCGGACGGCTGATTCAACGCGATTACTCGAACGGAGGATCCTACGACTACTACACGCATGGCGGTCTGGCTAAGGCCAGCGAGCGGCAACAGGCTCCTGCGCCGGGCACAGAAACTCGCACTGATGGCGGTCGGACCGTTTACGGCGGAGGCGGTATCGAACCGGACGAAGTGGCAAAGCCGCGAGAGGGAAATCCGGGTGATAGCCGGCTGATCGATCCTGTTTTCGCCTTTGCTCTGGAACTAACTGCGGGCCGCGTGCGTGGCTTTGAAACTTACAAGGTCCAAAGGCCGATCGAGTTTGGTCACGATCTGCAGCCGGACGACTTTCCTGTTACAGATGCTCTATTCCAGCAGTTCAAGCAGTTTGTGGTGGGCCAGCCCGTTTATAAGGTATCCGCTGATCAACTTGACCGGTCACGAGCCTTCATCGGCAGACAACTCCGATATAATCTGGCATCAGCCGCCTACGGGACTATGTCTGCCGTGCAGGTCTACAATGAAGACGATCCCCAGATTGCTCGTGCGGTGGATGCAATGCCTCGGGCACGCGAACTAGCGCTGGCGGCGCGGCGGGCAAAAGCTCGTTCATAAAATCAACCTTAGTCGATTTCAATCACTAGTTTCCCAAACGTCTGATTCGACTCCAGCCGAGCATGAGCCTCGCGGATCTGCTCCATCGGATATACGCAATCCACCAGTGGCTTGACTTTCTCCTGAGCCAGCAGAGGCACTATGTGCATGGCAAATAGCTGAGTCGCAGCAGCCTTTTCTTCCTGCGCTCGAGCTCGCATAACGGTGCCTTGCACTCGGAGGCGCTTGTGCATGAGAGTGGCGAAGTCGAGTGTTGCTTTGGAGCCAGAAGTAGTGCCTACAAGAAGCAGCCGGCCCCGCAAACTGAGCGCTGCCAGATTAGCCTCCAGGTAAGCGGCACCCACAAGATCCAGAATCACATTCACACCCTCGCCCCGTGTCCAGTTTTCTACCGCATCAATGATCACACGTGGCTGGTCCTTCACGACCACATAGCTCTCAAGCCCAAGTTCTTTCGCCCGCTCAACCTTCTCAGCGGTGCGTGACGTGCCATAAGCTTTGGCGCCTGCTACGCTTGCCAGTTGTATGGCAGCTGTGCCGACACCCGATCCGGCTGCATGGATGAGCAAGCTTTCTCCCAACTGGAGGTTTGCCTGGGTGAAGAGCGCGTCATGGGCTGTTATGAACGCTTCTGGGACGGCGGCCGCAGCTGTCCAATTCAGGCTGGCAGGAATCTCGGCAAGCTGATTCTCCGGCACCACTACGTATTCAGCCTGAGCGCCGCCGCCGGTGATTCCAAAGACGCGTTGGCCCATCTGCCACCGGCGCGCTTCTGGGCCAACGCTCTCGACTTCGCCGGCAAATTCCAATCCTGGAATGTTGGCCGCATATCCTGGCGGGGCGGGGTAGCGGCCTTTCCGTTGGAGAATGTCGGCTCGGTTCAGGCCTGCAGCACGAACTCGGACGCACACCTGGTCGGCCTCTGGTTTCCGGGGAGCAGGTACATCGCGGACCTCCAATCCTTCGAAGCCACCGGGTTTGGCAATGAATATAGCTTTCATCTGACCTATCAGTTTCGTTAGAAGTTGGGACGAAGGTAACGAACTTTGGTTTCGTTTGGCAATCGGCAATTGGCAATCGACAATCGGCAATCCGATGATCAACCTGACAACGCCCAGATGAACAACCAACTCCTCATCATCATAAACAACAAGGCGGCGCGAGCGAGACAAGCGTGGCCCATTATTCGCCAAAGGCTGGAGGAGAGCAGGATTCAATTTGCCATGCACGTCACTACGCGTGCTGGCGATGCAACCGTTACTGTTCGGAACGCCCTTGAGCAGGGTTGTAGAACTATTGCGGTGGTCGGTGGCGACGGCACTTTGGGCGAAGCTGCCGAGGGCTTTTTCGAGTTAAGCGCACCCCGGCGAGATGCATTGCCTCGCCATGTAAGTCCCGAGGCGACTCTGGCGATTCTACCTGCTGGAACCGGCGATGATTTTGCTCGGGGATTAATGGGAAGTCGCATACACCTTGAGCAATGGGTGTCCATCTTCCTCGCCCATGTGCAAGGTGGCACTACGACGAGCACGCGCATGGTGGATGTGCTGTACGGCACCTGCGATCGTTACACCCGTCCTTTCATCTGTCTTAATGCCTCAACAATGGGAATAGGCGGTGAGACTGCGGCTCGAGTTGCAGCCCAGGGAAGATTTTCGCGCCGCTTTTCAGGTGAGACCCGTTTTATGGCGGCAGCGCTTGGCGCACTTCTGAACTGGCGTGAAAGGCGTGTGCGTGTTTCGGTGGATGATCAGACCGTGATTGATTCTTCGATGAATCTTGCGGCAATAGCAAATAACCGCTATGCCGGAGGTGGAATGATGCTGTCACCTGGAGCCCGCGTCGATGATGGACAACTTGATGTCGTTACTGCCTCTGGTTTAACACGTGCAGGAATTGTTCGCGAACTGCGGCGAATTCACACAGGGGGCCATGTGGCAAACCCAAAGGTTTGCATCCACCAGGGGAAGAAGGCACGGATCGAAACCTTTACGCCGGAAGATGCGATGTTGATCGAAGTGGATGGTAACCTGCGTGGAAAGACACCAGCGGAGTTTTGCGTGATGCCCGGGGCCTTAAGGTTTATCGCGGGCTCGGGCCTTTAGCCCTGCATGTCCTTCTACTTACAACTCGATTCAATCTCCGAGATCTTATGTAGTCGCCGGCGATGACGTTCTTCACCATTGAATTGCGCGCCGACAAATGCGCGCACAATTTCCAGTGCTAACTCGGCTCCTGTCACGCGTGCACCCAGGCATAGAACGTTGCAGTCGTCATGTTCGCGGGACTGATGAGCCGAGTAGCAGTCAGCGCAAAGCGCTGCTCGAACGCCGCGAAGTTTGTTTGCCGCCACTGCGGCTCCAACGCCACTTCCACAGATAAGAATTCCCACATCCGCGTCCCCGTTTTGCAGGGCCTGCCCAACAGCAACAGCGTAGTCGGGGTAGTCGTCTGGCCGCGAGCCGTCGTGAGTGCCGAAGTCGACGATCTCATGTCCGGCGTTGCCCAGTTCGGCGATTACCCGCTCGTTCAGCGGATGACCGCCGTGATCTGCGCCAATAGCAATTCTCATCTCAGGATCAAACTAATCCGCGGGCGTGCTTTAGGACATTTTCTACGTTGAAGCCCAATTCATGTAACGCTACCTCTCCCGGCGCGGAAGCACCAAAACGATCGAGACAGACAACGTCACCCTGGGCACCCACATATCGATCCCAACCCTGCCGCACTCCTGCTTCAATGGCAAGTCGAGCAGTTACCGACGATGGCAGCACGGTGTTCCGGTAATCTTTTGTTTGCTCTTCAAAAACTTCCCATGAAGGCATGGAAATCACCCGAGTAGCAATGCCCTCTTTCTCGAGCGTTTGGCGGGCTTCTAGAGCTAGAGATACTTCTGAACCGGTGGCGATCAGAATCAAGCGGGGCGGGGTGCTTTGGCCGTTCACTTGCGCCTCAGCGAGTATATAAGCGCCTCGTCGTAATCCGTCGGCAGAAGCGTAAAGCTTTCGATCAATCAGGGGAACCTTCTGACGTGTTAACGCGAGCGCAGTCGGTCCCTGACGCCGAAGGATTGCCAGGCGCCAGGCTTCACTCACTTCCGCCGGATCAGCCGGACGGATTACAACGAGATGCGGAATCGCGCGTAAGGCTGCAAGGTGTTCGATTGGCTGATGCGTTGGGCCGTCCTCACCCAGACCAACCGAATCGTGTGTGAATACATAGATGACCTGAACCTCAGAGATTGCAGCCAGCCGAATCGCTGCCCTCATATAATCGGAAAAAGTGAGAAAAGTGCCGCCATAAGGAATCAGACCGCCGTTCAATGACATGCCTGTAAGCGTTGAACCCATTGCATGTTCTCGTACGCCAAAATGCAGAATGCGTCCCTGATAACTCGCAGCTTCAAAATCTCCTCCACCCTTGATATCCGTGTTGTTGGAAACACCGAGATCAGCCGAGCCGCCAATCAACATCGGCATTTGAGGCGCGAGCGCATTAATGACTTCCCCACTTGCAGCTCGCGTCGCCATAGGTTTCGCATCATCGAATCTTGGAAGATGCTGCTCCCAGTTCTCTGGTAGTTCGCCCTTCATTAGCCCGCGCCATGAGCGGCCCAGCTCTGGATGCTTTTGCTCATATCTTTCTACGAGCGCATTCCACTGCTGTTCCTCGCGAGCCCCCCGGTCAACCAACTCTCGAAAATGCGTGAGGGCTTCATCGGGTACGAAGAACTGTTTGTCTACGGGCCAGCCCAGATTGCGCTTGGTCTCCCGCACAGCATCCTCTCCGGGCGCATCACTATGCGCCTTGCGCGTGCCTGCCGTGGGCATGCCGTAACCAATCACTGTTTTCACTGAGATTAACGACGGCTTCGCACCCACCGACTGCGCCTCCCGAATCGCCGCTTCGATCGCATTGAGATCGTTGCCATCCTCAACAGTCAGTGTGTGCCAGCCATACGCCTGGAACCGTTTGGGAACATCTTCGCTGAACGCCAGGCTCGTAAATCCTTCGATCGTTACCTGGTTGTCGTCATACAGATAGATCAGTTTTCCTAGTTTCAGATGGCCCGCCAGAGAAGCCGCCTCTGAAGCTACACCTTCCATCAAGTCACCATCAGACACAATGGCGTAAACGAAATGATCAATGATGGGAAAGTGCTCTTTATTGAACTTAGCCGCCAGATGAGCCGCGCCCATAGCCATGCCGACGCCGTTGGCAAACCCCTGGCCCAAGGGGCCCGTGGTTATCTCCACTCCGGGGGTGAGAACATTCTCAGGATGTCCGGGAGTTTTCGAATCCCACTGGCGAAATCTCTTAATCTCATCCATGGAAAGACCGTACCCTGTGAGATACAACAGAGAATACAGGAGCATCGATCCATGTCCCGCCGACAACAGGAAGCGATCGCGGTTCTCCCAGCTTGGATTACGGGGATTGTGACGGAGAAAGCGGGTCCACAATACGTAAGCCATCGGCGCCGCACCAAGCGGCAAGCCCGGATGACCCGACTCCGCTTTCTGAACCGCATCGAGGGAGAGTGTTCGGATAGTATTTATGCAAAGTAGATCGAGGTCAGTGGTGGTAGTGTCTTCAGTCTGCACTGGCGCGCTCATTATTGCCTTTCCTGATTATAGGGGCGTCACACAGCAGACGCCCCGAATATCTGTTTATGGGCTTTCTCTTGCCGCTCGAGGGCCTCTTGATAACGACCATAGCGCGAGTTGTCAGGCTCAAAAATTTGCCCCACGGCAAAGCTGGACTGTTCGATGGTATTTATTTTGCCCGCGGCTTCCAGACCAAGCAAGGCAGCACCACGTGTGGAAGCTTCACGCGTTACGGAAAGTGCGACCGGACGGCCAATGACATCGGCAATTATCTGCACCCACGCCGGTGAAGAGCGCAAAGCGTTGCCGGAAGCAATAATCGCCGCGCCGGGCGCCAACTTCTCCAATGCGCTGGCAATCGAAGCGAACTGGTAAGCTACAGCCTCCATTGCGGCCCGCAGAATCTCGATTGGTCGGGTGCGCAGGGTAAGACCCAGAATTGCGCCTTGAGCTTGCGGTGCCCAGCCAGGACTTCGTTCCCCGGTCCAAAACGGCAGGATCGTCAAGCCGTGAGTGTCTGGTTCCATTTCCATAAGTTGGTTTTCGAGCGCTTCGTCATCCTCCTTGAAGTGCAACGCTTCCCGCAGCCAGCTATGCAGCCCGCCACCATCAGAGAGTGCGCCGCCAATAACCACGCGCAAATCATCGGCTCGATAACACCATAACTGATCCGGCAATTCGTCCGGAGGCTCACCCTCGTAAAGCACACGCATTGCGCCCGAGGTGCCAATCATCAAAGCCACTCTGTCGCGCTCGGTGCAGCTTGATCCGATATTGTTCGCAGCACCATCACCAATCGCAGGAAATATTCGGGCATTACTAAGCTGAGGCCAGCGCAGCCGAAACTCCTCATTTAGTTTCAACGTCTCATCTCTGCCGGCGAGAGTCGGAAGACAGGAAGACGTGATCTCTAAAGCCTGCAGCAGCTCAGCATCCCATCTCCCTTTTCTTTGATCAAAGAGTCCAGTTGCAGAGGCCATTGAGACGCTCGTCAACGTCTTCCCACACAGGTGGAAAGCCAGGTAATCGCTGAATGACAACCACTGGCTGGTCTTGCTCACAGCTTCTGGTTCCGCATTTCTCAGCCACAGAAGTTTTGCAGGCCAATAGCTTGGATGAAAACGGCAACCAGTGCGCGAGTGAAACTCCTTTTCGTTGAAGCGCCTTCGTAGATCTTGTGCAAAGTGGGCGCCCCGAGTGTCAGCCCAACCCAGGACGGGTGTGGTTGGAGCTCCGTTAGCGTCTATGCCAACCATGCTGTGCCAGAAGCATGAAAGTGAAATCAATTCAAGGGGTGAAGTAGAAATATAGGCTTGAGCAAAAAGGAGATCGATGGTTTGGATAACCAATTGCACTGCAGCGTCGGCGTCGAGCTCAGCCAGGTCACTTGACGATGAGACCGTTCGCGGAACGCGAACGGCAGCTCCATCAATTTCGCCGCCCCACTCGTCAAATAGCGCGGCACGAACACCGGAAGTGCCGATGTCGATGCTGAGCACAGTCGCTGGCCTGGAGCCCGTCATCAGCGAAAGTATGTCGGCCGACGGCTCAAACGCTTCGCGAACGTCCTCAAGCGTGCTAATGGCTAACAATCCGCTTTCCCACTCTGCTCATGCCTTTGCCAAAATGCTTGCCAAACCCACCCATGCCTTTACCAAATTCCTTGCCTCCACGGGCCGGTCTTCCTCGCGCCACATGCTTTCCGAAGCGCTTACCTCCTCTTCCCGCACTCTTGCCGGCCTTGCTGAAGGCGCTGCCTATACCTCTACGTCGTCTTACATCACCACGCGCGCGCCGCCGCCGGTTGGGAACGACCAACACTTGCCCGTTCTGGTTCTCGCCCTGCTGCACAAGCGGGACCGATGCGCCGGCGCGGGCATGAATTGGTATAAAAAGAAGAAGTAATCCCATCTGCAAAACTGCAACTACTCGAAACATACGGATCTTGCCCCTTTCCTTTTTCCAAAGCATTGCACAGGCAAGAAGTCGTAGTCCAGTATGCTCCCCTGCTAAAATGCAATCGGGATGCGAGCTGAAACTCTAAATTGTCCAATGTGTGGCGCGGCTGCCGCCACAGATGCCCCACAATGCGAATATTGCTGCGCACGGCTGGCAACGGTCGCCTGTGAATCTTGTTTTGCCATGATGTTTATTGGCAGTAAGCACTGCCAACGTTGCGGCGCCGCGGCGGCGGTGCGGGCCGATGCCGCCGCGTCTGAGAACCGTTGCCCCAGGTGCCGGACAGCAATGCAGTCACTGACAATAGGAGCAACTCTACTTCAGGAATGTGCGCAGTGCTCGGGGCTTTGGGTGGGCGTCGCCTCATTCGAACGAATCTGTGCAGACCGCGAACAGCAAGCAGCTGTGTTGGGCGCCGCTTCGCCCGCGCCCACGAGCGCTGTGAGGGAAACGAACAAAGTAAATTATGTGCCCTGTCCAGAGTGTTCAAAACTGATGAATCGGATCAATTTTGCCCGCTGTTCAGGAGTGATAGTCGACGTTTGCAAGGGGCACGGAACCTGGTTTGATCGTGACGAATTGAGCAGGATTGTGGAATTCATCAGGTCTGGAGGATTGGAGGCATCGCGAGCCCGGGAAAAATCTGAGCTTGAGGAGGAGCGCCGCCGTTTGAATCAGGAACGACTGGCGCTGGCGGCAGATCGCTCAAGTAGCTTGGGATGGGGCGAGGAGCAACGACTTACCGGCATCGCTTCGGCCCGAGGCTTGTTGAAGTTCCTGTTGGATTGAATTAGGTGAGAATCCCACTAACTGCGGAGAGTGTGTGGAAACTCGAAACTGTAGTGTCATGAAGTCAGTACCGAAACGCGGTAGCGTCGGGTAGTCGTTAACAATCGAGCCACATTGATTGCATGAATACCCGACGCTACCGCGTTTCGGTACTGACTTCATGACACCCAGTCGAGCTTTTTCGCACAGTCTCTGCGAGAGATGTTTATGAGCTCTCACAGGTAACTTAGAAACTTTTACTTCCGTTAAGGTCTAGCTCAATGATGCGTCAAGGATAGTGAATGCCACGTCGTTCAGCGAACAGTCTTCTTAATCAAAGAAACAAAAGCTCGAATGTCTTCTTCAGTCGTATCAAACGAAGTCATGAATCGCACTTCTGAACTCTCTTCATTCCAAACATAAAAGAAGTACTCATTCTGCAAGAATGGCACGTATTTGGGCGGCACGATTGCAAACACGCCATTTGACTCCACCTTCTGGGTGATACTGATCCGGGGAATCCGGGCGAGCTCGCGCGCGAGTATCTGCGCCATGCGATTGGCATCCGCAGCATTGCGGCGCCACAGATCACGGCTCAAGAGAGCCTCGAATTGCGCAGAGATGAAACGCATCTTTGAGGGCAGGTGAGTTCCCTGTTTACGTATATATTTGAAATCGGCCGCCAGACGGCGATCAAAAAATACGACAGCCTCGCCATACATCATTCCATTCTTCGTGCCGCCGAACGAAAGAATGTCGACATCTGCATCTTTGGTAATCTCCCGCAGCCCAAGCCTTAGACTCACTGCGGCGTTCGCCAGACGTGCACCATCAACGTGCAAGTACATGTCGTGCTGATGGGCGAAGTCCGCGAGTTTTTTGATTTCACGCGGCCTGTAGACCGTTCCCATTTCAGTTGATTGCGAGATCGAGATAACGCGGGGCTGGACGTGATGCTCGAAACCGACACCCTGCATGACTGCTCCGAGTTGATCTATGCTGAGCTTGCCGTCGCCGGTAACAACAGGGAGTAACTTACATCCGGTGAATCTCTCTGGCGCGCCACATTCATCTACGTTGATATGGGCCGTGTCGGCACAGATCACGGCATGATAAGGCTCGGTCACGGCCTTCAGGCCAAGGACGTTTGCGCCCGTGCCTCCGAAAACGAAATAGACCTCGCAGTCTTTGCCAAAATGGTCGCGGAATTTAGCCACCGCGTTTCGCGTAAACGGATCGTCGCCATAGGCCACCACGTGCCCTTCATTAGCAGCCGCAATTGCCGACATGATTTCGGGATGCACACCGGCGTTGTTGTCGCTGGCAAAGCTGCGTCGTGGCTTTTCGCTCTTAGTCATGCAAAGTTTATTCGGACCTCTTCAGATCCTTGACAATCTCGCGAGCAGCATTCGCTCCGGGCCCGCCCGTCACGCCGCCTCCCGGATGAGTTCCGGCACCGCAAAGGTAGAGTTTCTTGATTGGCGTACGAT